>DASZJN010000263.1:0-4543 GCA_035948045.1 Acidimicrobiales bacterium
GAGCCACCGGCCGGAGCGGATCCAGCACGGTCGGCCCAGTGCCAGGAGTTCGCCGAGTCGCTGTCCGGGTCCCGTGCGGAACCTCCGCCGCCGCAGGATCCCGACCTTCCCTGCGTGCTGCTCTACACCAGTGGGACCACCGCCGCCCCCAACGCCGCCATCCTGCGCCACCGTCACCTCATGTCCTACCTGCTGGGCACCGTCGAGTTCGCCAGTGCCGACGAGCGCGAGATCTCGCTGGTGTCCGTTCCGCCCTACCACATCGCAGGGGTGGCCAACCTGCTGAGCAACGTCTACGCAGGTCGTCGCATCATCTATCTCGACCGGTTCGATCCCGAGCTCTGGCTGGGCACGGTCCGCGACCACAAGGTCACCCAGGCGATGGTCATCCCTACCATGCTGGCCCGGGTGGTCGCCCACCTCCAGGGAGCCGGTGATGCCGACACGCCCAGCCTGAACGCCCTGTCCTACGGCGGGGCCCGCATGCCGACCCCCGTGCTGCGTCGGGCCATGGAGCTCTTTCCGACCACGGGGTTCGTGAACGCCTACGGCCTGACCGAGACCAGCTCCACCATCGCCCTCCTCGGGCCGGACGATCACCGGGCCGCCTTCACCAGTGAGGATCCGGCGGTCCGCGCCCGGCTGGGATCGGTCGGACGGCTGCTGCCCGGGATCGAGTTGCAGGTGCGGGACGAGGCGGGCGAGCCGCTCCCCGCCGGACACCTCGGTCTCCTGTACCTCCGAGGCGAGCAGATCTCCGGCGAGTACGCCGGGGGCAGCCTGCTGGACGGGGACGGGTGGTTCTCCAGCCGCGACCGGGGGCGCATCGACGAGGACGGCTACCTCTTCATCGAAGGACGCGCCGACGACACCATCATCCGGGGGGGCGAGAACATCGCTCCGGACGAGATCGAAGACGTGCTCCTGGCGTGTGACGGCATCGTGGACGCGGTGGTTGTCGGCCTGCCCGACGACGAATGGGGACAGCGCCTGGTGGCCGTGGTGGTGGCCAGTCAGCGCGGATCGATGAGCGGGGACGAGCTGAGGGAGGTGGTCCGGACACGGCTGCGCTCGTCCAAGACCCCGGAGACCATTGAATTCTGGCCGGAGCTCCCCCGGACCGAAACGGGCAAACTGCTACGCCGGCAGGTCGTCGCCCGGTTGACCGGATGACGGCAGGTTCCACGACCGAGTTCGGCGTCTACGTCCCCCAGGTCTCGTTCACCTACCCCCAGATGCTCGAGCGAGCCCGCGTGGCCGAAGGGGTGGGCTTCGACTCCCTCTGGCTCTACGATCACCTCTACAGCCCCGGTCAGCCCGAGCTGGCGTCCCTCGAAGGATGGACGCTGGCCTCCTACCTCCTGGCCCAGACCACCAGGTTGCGGGTGGGCCATCTCGTCCTGTGCAACAACTTCCGCCACCCGGCCCTGCTGGCCAAGATGGCGACGACGCTGGACGTCCTGTCGGGGGGACGACTCGAGCTCGGGATCGGCAGCGGCTCGGTGAAGGCCGAGCACGTGCAGTCCGGCATGCCCTGGGGCGCCTTCCCCGAGCGGTCCGATCGGCTGGCCGAGACGTTGGAGATCCTGACCCGGATGTTCACCCAGGCCACCACGACCTTCACCGGTCGGCATTACCAGGTCACCGACCTGCCCAACCTGCCGGCCCCGGTGCAGACCCCGCATCCGCCGATCCACATCGGGGGGATCGGGCCCCTCCGCACCTTGCCGCTGGTGGCCCGCTACGCCGACGTCTGGAACATCCCGACCTACGGACTCGCCGGGTGGGAGGCGAGCAAGGACCGGTTGGAGGAGGAGTGCGCCCGGATCGGTCGGGACCCGGTGACCATCCGCCGATCCCACGAGGCGGTGTTGGTACTGGCCCCCGACCAGTCGTCGCTGCGAACGGCACGGGCCGCAGCGGAGCGGCGCTACGGCGGCGAAGGCTGGGGGCTGGAGGCGGGCGGCTACGTGGGCACTCCGTCCATGGTGCGCGACCGGATCGCCCAGCTGGTTGACAAGGGGATCTCCCTCTTCGTCTTCTTCACCCACGACCGGGCCGACCCCCGGACCCTCGAGCTCTTCGCCGAGACGGTGATGTCCGAATTCAACTGAGGGCCGCCAGTGGACGGTATTCCTGCGTTGGCTTCTGGCCTGTCGCTACTCGGCCGCCGGTGCCTTGACCGGAGGCCGCCAGAAACCGGCCAGGAGCAGAGCCGCGCCCCCACCCCCGAGGGCGAGCACGATCCACCAGCCCGTCCACCCGCCGAGCCCGAGCAGTCCGGCAACGTCGTCCAGACTCCACCGGCCGGGGCCGAGAATCCCGATCACCACCCCGACGACGGTGAGGGTCATCACGTACTCCCAACCTTCGCCGGGGCGGAAGATGAAGAAGCCGTTTCCCCGATGGTTGGTGATCCACGCCACCAGCATGACCCCCACCACGCCCGCGGCCGCAAACGGCGTCAGCAGCCCGGCGATGAGCAGGAACCCAGCGCCGATCTCGGTCAGGCTGGCCGTCCAGGCATGGAGCCATCCGGGTCGCATGCCCAGGCTCTCGAACCATCGCCCCGTCCCGGCGATCTTGCCTCCCCCGAAGACGTGGTTGAATCCGTGGGCCAGGAAGATCCCGCCCACCGTCACCCTGAGCAACAAGAGAGCGACGTCCGAGGCGTGCGACTCCATGAAGGTCCCTTCGTTCAGTCCGATCGCCGACAGCGGCGAAGCGATCACGGAGTTTACCGATTCGGCTCGCCTCGGCCCCGGACCTCGGCCCGGGCCCCGGAGCGCTCCGGCTTCGCCCATCCCGGCCTCAGGGGGTCGGCGCCCGCCGTCCGTCCGGCCACTGGCACCGGCGTCCCCAGCCGCCGACGCCGGCCACCGGTAACCTCGTCGGATGCACTCGGTCACCAGGGACAAGGCCAGACGGGGCCGGGTGGGACCAGCCACCGCCGCGGAGAGGCCGGGCCACTGTGGCTGACCTGACCATCGAGATCGTCGGGCACGTCGCCACCGTGACCCTCGACCGTCCGCCCGTCAACGCCATCGACCGCGGGACGATGGCGGAGATCCGCGACGCCTTTCGGAGTTTCGACGACAACCGGGAGGTTCGGGCCGCCATCTTCACCGCGGCCGGGGACCGGGCCTTCATGGCCGGGGTCGACCTGCGATCCGTCGGCCAACCCGCCGACCCTGCGGATGAGGTCGCGCCCACCCTGGTGACCGATCCGCCGCGGGTGGCGCGTGATGCCATGTGGGCGATCACCGACTGTGCCGTGCCGGTCATCGGAGCCATCAATGGCCCGGCGCTGGGCGCCGGCCTGGCCTTCGCCGCCTGCTGCGACATGCTGGTGGCGGCCGAAGGGGCCAGGTTCGGTGCGCCCGAGATCAACGTCGGCCTGCTCGGCGCCAGTGCCCATGTGTCGATGTTGGTCGGCCGCTACAAGGCCAGGGAGATGTACTTCACCGGCGAGGAGGTCAGCGCGGCCGAGTTGCACCGGCTGGGGGCGGTGCGCGAGGTGGTGCCCCGTGAGGACCTCCTGGCCACCGCCCAGGCGCTTGCCCAGGGGCTGGCGGCCAAGAGCCCCATCGCCCTCCGCCTGGCCAAGGAGAGCATGAACCGCGTCGAGTACCTGTCTCTCAAGGAGGCGTACCGAACCGAGCAGGACTACACGGCCCGCCTGTCCCGGTTCGACGATGCCACCGAGGCCCGTTCGGCCTTGGCCGAGAAGCGCCGGCCCGATTGGAAGTGGCGCTGACCACACGTCGGCGTCCGCTCCGCCTGGTCAACCGTTCGTCTGGTCCCTCCACCCCGGCGAGCTGGTGGCCCTCCCCTTGGCCACGCTGGAGCCGATGAAGTTCTTCTGTGCCTCCACCGTGCCCGCACCGAAGCACAGGCCCCGGATGTCCCGGTAGGCCCGCTCGAGCGGGTACTCCCGGCTGTAGCCGTAGCCGCCGTGGATCTGCATGGACTCGTCGCAGACCAGCTTGGCCGCCAGGTTCGCCGCCGTCTTGGCCATCGCCGTCTCGAGCGGGGGCGGCGTGCCACCCGGCCCGGCCAGCCGGACTGCCCGTCCGAGCAGCAGACGCGCTCCCTCGAGGGCCACGGCCATGTCCGCGAACTTCCATTGGATCCCCTGCAACTCTGCGATCGGACGCCCGCCGACGACCCGGTCACGGGCGTAGCTCACCGCAAGCTCCATGGCCCCCTGAGCGGCACCGATGCACATGGCGGCGTTGCCGCAGCGCTCGTGGTTGAGGTGCGCGAGCAGCGTCTTGAACGGTTCGGTCGACCCCGGGTCGCCGGCCAGGAGCACGTCTTCCTCGGCAATGGCCACGTCGTCGAGGGCGATCTCCGCCTCGGTGGCAGCGTGGATGCCCATGCCCCGATGGCGCCCGGTCACACTCACTCCGTCGCGGTCCATGGGCACGACGACGGCGCCGATGCCCTTGGCGCCGTCGCCGTCCGGCCAGCGGCACCACACCAGGACCGCTGATGCGACATGGCCGAGCGTCGAGTAGTTCTTGTAGCCGTTGAGCCGCCA
>DASZJN010000264.1:0-2680 GCA_035948045.1 Acidimicrobiales bacterium
AGACGCTGCTGCGCTGGAGCGAGGCGCTGGCGGGCATCGCGCGCACCGGGCTGGGGTTCACCGAGAGCCTGTACGAGCAGGAGCGCTTCGAGGAGATCCTCAAGGTGGCGGCCGATATCCGGGCCGAAACCGACGAGAACCCCGAGGCGGTCGAGGATGCCGACGGTCTGGTGCAGGAGTGGATGGACACCGTGGGCAAGGGTGTCCCTGGATACGTCACCCCCAAGGTGGCCGTCGGCGCCGCCGTCGGCAACGACCAGGGTGAGCTCCTGCTCATCCAGCGGGCCGACTCGGGCATCTGGCTCTACCCCACCGGCTGGTGCGACGTGGGGTACTCGGCGGCCGAGGTCGTGGTCAAGGAGGTGGAGGAGGAGACGGGCATCGAGGTCGAGCCCGTGCGCCTGATCGCCGTCCTCGATGGGCTGCGGCTCGGCTTCACCCGGGTACCGCTGTATTCCCTCCTGTTCTACTGCCGGGCCGTCGGGGGCACCTTGGAGGCGCACCCCCTCGAATGCCGTGACGTGGGATGGTTCACCCGCGACACCCTGCCGACGCCGATGGTGGGGGTGGAGCGCTGGGGCGAGCAGGTCTTCGCCGCGCTGGCGGGAGAGCGACGCGACGTCCTCTACGACAGTGTCCGCCAACCCATGTGGCGCGGCGACGGAGACTCAGCGAGGACCCGATGACACTGACCGTGAAGGCAGCCGAGACAGCCGATGGGGGACTGCGCGACGCGGTCGCCACCCTGATCCCGCAGCTCTCGTCCTCTTCCCCTCCGCCTGATCTGGACAAGCTCGGTCGGATCATCGCCGACCCCGCCACGACCCTTTTGCTGGCCCACCAGGACGACCTGCTGGTGGGCATGCTCACCCTGGCCGTCTTCCAGACGCCCACCGGCGTGCGCGCCTGGATCGAAGACGTGGTGGTCGACGACGCCGCCCGCGGTGCCGGCGTGGCCAGTGCGCTGGTCGAGGTCGCGCTCGATCTGGCCGGAGCGGGGGGAGCCCGCACGGTCGACCTGACCTCGCGCCCCAGTCGGGAGGCGGCCAACCGTCTCTACCTCCGCCTCGGCTTCGAGCTCAGGGAGACCAACGTGTACCGGTACTCCTCGACCTAGCCGGTCGCGAGCGGCGGTCCAAGGTGACCTTCGACATCGAGCCCAACGGGGAAGTGGTCAAGTTGACCGTCGTCCACGACGACTTCGACCCCGGGAGCATCGTGCTCGAGGGCGTGAGTCAGGGGTGGCCACGGCTCCTGTCGGACCTGAAGACACTGCTTGAAACGGGCGATACCCTGCCCACCGGATGACCACCTTCATCACCCGCTACGAGACCGCGGGCCCCGGGGTCCGCCTCGCCGTCAAGGACCTCATCGATATGGAGGGGCAGCCCACCACGGCCGGCTGCCGGGCGGCGGCCGAGCGGGCTCACCCGGCCCCCAGCGATGCCGCCTGTCTGGCCGGAGCCCGGGCGGCCGGGGCTCGCATCGTCGGGCGCACCAACCTGCATGAGCTGGCCCTGGGGGTGACCGGCGTCAACCCCTGGTTCGGCACGCCGGTGAACCCGCTCGATCCCGCCCTTGTCCCCGGTGGGTCGTCGAGCGGATCGGCCGTCGCCGTCGCCACGGGGGAAGCCGACGTGGCCTACGGCAGCGACACCGGCGGGTCCATCCGTATTCCGGCCGCCTGTTGCGGCATCGCCGGCCTCAAGACCACCTGGGGAAGGGTGCCGCTCGACGGGGTGTGGCCGTTGTCGCCGAGCTTCGACACCGTCGGACCGATGGCCCGTGACGTCGGCGGCCTGGTGCTCGGTATGGAACTGCTCGAGCCGGCCTTTTCCGTCGCCTCCGCCCCGGGCTCCGACCTCGTGCTCGGCCGCCTGCGACCTCCGGCCGATCCGCTCATCGACGCCGCCGTCGACGATGCCCTGAGCCGGGCCGAGTGGACGCGCCGCGACCTCGATGTCCCCGAATGGGACCGGGCGACCCGGGACGCCGGACTCCTGCTCGTGGTCGAGGCATGGGAATCCAACCGGGTCCTGGCGGAAGAGGACCCCGCAGGCATCGGAGCCGATGTACGCGAACGACTGCAGATGGGATCGGCCTGCGACGCCGCCACCATCGAGCGAGCCCGGGACGGGCAGCGCCGATGGCAGAGGACGATCAACGAGCTCTTCACCCAGGTCGATTTTCTCGTCACCCCGACCCTGACCATTTTCCCGCCCGAGCTCGATCAGGGCAGTGAGCTCCTGATCGCCCGCTGCACCATCCCGGTCAATCTGGCCGGAGTGCCGGCCCTGTCGCTGCCGGTCCCGACCGGTGGCCCGCTCCCGGGCAGCCTGCAGCTGATCGGACCGCCCCGGAGCGAGGAGCGCCTCCTGGCGGCCGGCCGGTGGTTGGAGTCGGCCGCCGCGAGCAGCTAGCGGTTACCGGGGCGAGCCGAGGGCTATCCGGCGGCCCGCGGGGCACCGTGGTGGGCCACCAGGGACCGGCCGATGTCCGCCAGCTGCAGCCGCACACTCTCGGGCCACAACACCTCGATGGCGTCGGCGAAACCGGCCAGCTGGCGCGCCATCATCTCGGTGGACTGCCCCCGGATCTCCAGGTCGACCGGGCCATCGACCGGACCATCGACCCGACCGCCGCTCCCGGAAACCCGCTCGACCATCCGCGTGCCGAAGAC
>DASZJN010000265.1:0-1688 GCA_035948045.1 Acidimicrobiales bacterium
GAGCCTCTCCCTCGAAGGCCTGGTTGCCCTCGGGGCCCTGTCCGGCCGGCTCCAGGCTCCTCCGACTCCGGGCGGGACGGCCTGAGTCTGGGTTGGGCGCTGCGCCGAGTCATCCCTGTGCGGCTGCCCCTCCCGGCGGCCAAATCAGGGCCCGGCCCGGCAGCAGTACGATGCTCTAGGTGAGCACGGAACCATCGGACGCCACCCGGACCGCGTCCCGATCGCGTCATTCCCGCGACGGTGAGCCCATCGACGCCACCGCCGAGCGCACGTCCGCTCCCCATGTCGGCGACGACAGGACCGAGCCCGACAAGAAGGGTGGCGGGTCCAAGCCCGCCCCTCCGCCGGTGTCGATCCTACCGGTCGCCAGCCCTCAGCCGATGAACGGTGCACCTCACGACCCACGACGCTCGGACGTGGACGAATGGGGCCGCTCGGAGAACATGCGGTCCATCCTGCGGCGGGTCTACGACCCCATGTACCGCTACTGGTTCCGGGTGGAGTGGGAGGGGTTGGAGAAGATCCCCCATCACGGCGGGGCCCTGTTGATCGCCAATCACGCCGGAGCCATCCCCTCGGACGCCCCGGCCATCATGCACGGGATCGAGGAGGAGCTCGGCCGGCCGGTCTACGGCCTCGCCGACTACTTCTTCCGCACTGTCCCGTTCGTGGGCACCATGTGGTCACGGACCGGTGGCGTTCCGGCCCATCCTGACAACGCCTATCGACTGCTCCACGACCAGCAGCAACTGGCACTGGTGTTCCCCGAAGGGACCAAGGCCACCTCCAAGACCTACACGGACCGGTACCGGCTCCGACGGTTCGGGCGGGGCGGGTTCGTCGAGATCGCCATGAGGGCCGGCGTGCCGGTGATCCCCATCGCCGTGGTGGGTGCCGAGGAGTCCATGCCCATCCTGTTCAGAATCGGCGGGTTGGCCAAGGCGCTCAAGCTCCCGTACTTTCCCGTCACCGCCAACGCCCTGCTGATGGGACCGATCGGCTACGTGACGTACTTTCCGGTCAAGATCAAGCTGCGCGTCCTGGATCCCATCACCTTCGACATCGAGTCCGGACTGGAGCGCTACTCACGGAGCCGGGTCATGGACGAGGCGGAGGCCATCCGGGCCAAGCTGCAGGATTCACTCCATGACATGCTGCGCGAGCGGCGCAGCATCTGGTTCGGCTGATCGGATGGGTCGACGCGTACTGATCACCGGGCTCGACACGTTCTGGGGTGGGCGCATGGCTCAGGCCCTCGAGTCCGAGTCCGATGTCGAGATGATCCTGGGATTGGGGGCCAACGAGCCCCGGGTCCCCCTCGAGCGCACCGAGTTCGTACGTTCGGATCAGAAGTATTCGATCCTCAGCCGAATCGTGCGCGCCACCCAGGTGGACACCATCGTGCACACCTTCCTCGAGACCAACTCGGTCAACATCCCCAGCCGCCTCCTCCACGAGATCAACGTCATCGGCACCCTCAACCTGCTGGCCGCGGCCGGTTCGGCGGGCTCCTCAGTCCGCCAGGTGGTGGTCAAGTCCTCCACCCACGTGTACGGCTCCGCCGAGACCGACCCCGCCTGGTTCCGCGAGGACAACCCGCGCACAAGCCCGGTCCGCACCAGGCTGGAGCGGTCGCTCATCGAGGTGGAGTCATTGGTCCGTGACTTCACCGAGGACAACCCCCACCT
>DASZJN010000266.1:0-3330 GCA_035948045.1 Acidimicrobiales bacterium
ATGGCGTCGATTCCCTCGAGTCGGGTGGTATCGACGACCATGGTCGCCGTAGGCGAGAAGAGGGACCGGAGCAGGTCGGCGTCGTGGGCGGTAACGGCCGAGAAATAGTCGTGGATGACGGCCGCCGTTCCCTCGTGGTGCGACGGGAGGTCGTAGAGCCGCCGGGCATTGAGGCCGAGCACCTTCGCCTGGACCGCGGTCGGGCACGGGGCGACCGTGGTCCGGATGGCGTCGACGGCCCCGGGGAAGGTGGCGTCGTGATGCGGGTAGTCGCTGCCCCACACGATGCGCCCGCCGCCGATGAAGGGTGTCAGGGCCGGGAGGGTGTGCTCGTCGACCTCGAAGCTGATGGCGCACTGCCGGGCGAAGTACTCCGATGGTGCGAGCTTCAGGTCGGGGCAGAAGCCCCCGAAGGACTCGGCCTGCTCGTCGAGCCGCTCCAGCCAGAAGGGCGCCCACCCGCCGGAGGACTCCAGGAAGATGCACCGCAGTCCGGGGTGGCGCTCGAAGGTGCCCAGGGCGATGAGTTGGGAACAGGCCAGCATCTCCTCGAAGGAATGGGAGACGGCGTGGAGGATGAGCGGGTTGAAGGGGCGGTCCGATCCCAGGGTCGGGATGATCACCGAGCTCCCCTCGTGAACCCCGATGGGGACACCCAATTCCTCGGCCGCGTCCCACAGCGGGTCGTAGGCCCGGTCCGACAGGGAGCGGCCCAGGCAGGGGTTGGGCCGGACGAAGGCGGCCGGGAAGGCCAGCTCGGTGACGGCGCGCCGCAGCTCGGCCGGGGCGGCGACTGGGTCCTGCAAGGGGAGCATGGCGGCGCCGAAGAGCCGGCGGGGCGCGGCGGCGCAGTACGACGCCAGCCAGTCGTTGTAGGCCCGGGCCACGGCGACGGCGGCCACCGGATCGGCGATGGCGGCGGCGTAGAGACCGATGGAGGGGTACAGCACGGCCTGGTCGATCCCCTCGCTGTCCATGTCGGCCAGGCGGGCCACCGGATCGGACCCACCCGGCTGGGCCTCTTCCAGCGGGCGGTACGTGGCGGGATCGTCGAAGGTGGACCCCGGACGGGCCAGGGTGCCGAGGGGCACGGCCAGGATCTCCTGGTCGCCCACGGTGACGTGCTCATAGCCGGACCGGTCGCGGTGGACCTGGGGCCGATGGGCATCGGGAAGGTCGGCCCAGGCGCTGGGCGGCTCGACGACGTGGCCGTCGGCATCGACGATGGGTCCGGCGCGGGGAGGGAGCGGAGCCGGCATCACGGCGCCGGGATTCGCCAGTCGTCCCGATCGGGGAGGGGGTGCCGGAACAGGCGTGCCGCATTGCCGCCGGCGATGGCCCGCCGCTCGGCTTCGGGCAGGACACCCCAATTAGAGGAAAAGACGGCCTGGGTATCGGGCCACGAGGAATCGGCGTGGGGATAGTCGCTCTCCACCATGATGTGATCGACCCCGATGACGTCGCGCAGGATCACGGTGGACGGGTCGTCGATGGAACAGTACCAGAAGTTCCGCCGCAGGACCTCGCTGGGCCGCATGGTCGAAGGCCAGGCCGTGCTCTCGTGGCCGGCGGCCGAATGGCTCAGCACGTAGTCGGCCCGATCCATGAGCATGGGCACCCACCCGATGCCCCCCTCGGACATGGCGATGTTCAGGCCCGGGAAGCGCAGGGGGACCCCCGACCACAGCCATTCGCCGCCGGCCACCAGGGCGTTGACCGGGAAGAGGGTGGGCAGCAGCTCGAAGGGCGGATCGGGGGAAGGCAGCGGCGCCCACGATGAGGCACCGGTGTGCAGGCAGACCACGGTGCCCGTCTCCTCGCAGGCCGCGAAGAAGGGGTCCCACTCCCCGGTGAAGATGGAGGGGAGGCCGAGTTGGGCCGGGAACTCGGGGAAGCTCACCGCCACGAAGCCCCGGGCGGCATTGGCCCGGACCTCGGCGGCCGCGATGGCCACGTCGGCCAGGTAGGGCAGCTGCAGCGGAATGATGCGCTCGGGGTAGGAGCCGGCCCAGACCTCGTGATGCCAGTCGTTGAAGGCACGCAGGCAAGCCAGGCCCAACTCCGGGTCGGTGGCCCGGGAGTAGACGGCACCGCAGAAGCCCGAGACGAGCGAGGGGAAACACAGCGAAGCCCAGATCCCGGCCCGGTCCATGTCGGCGATGCGTTGGTCGATGTCGAAGCACCCCGGGCGCATCTGGTCGAATCGAGCCGGCTCCATGCTCCACTCGGCCTGGGGGCGGCCGACCACGGCGTTGAGCCCGACATTGGGGTAGCGCCGGCCCTCGAAGATCCAGCACTGGGTGCCGTCGGCCTCCTCCACGATCCGGGGTGCCCCACCGGCCAGGGCGGCGGGCAGGCGGCCGTCGAAGAGATCGGGCGGCTCGATCAGATGGTCGTCCACCGAGATGATCGGCACCGTGATGGCCCGCGGGTCGGGGTCGGGGAGCAAGGTCGCCGCTCCCCTGGTGCCGCCGGTCTCCACAAGGGGATCACACTATCTTGAGGGGTGGCACCGATCCCGGGGGGCACGATGGGCAAGGCGACGGACGACGTGACAGTAGGCATGGGACTCATCATCGACGGAGCGATGGTGCCCGGCGGGGCCGGTACCTATCCGGTGACCAACCCGGCCCGGCCGGCCGAAGTGGTCTTCGACGCCCCTGCGGCCTCGGCCACGCAACTGGATCAGGCGGTTGGGGCCGCCCGCCGGTCCTCCACGAGCTGGGCGGCCAAGCGCCCCGAAGATCGCGCCGCCTTGGTGATTGCCGCCGCGGCCGCCGGCGTGGCCGCCGTGGAACGGGGCGATCTGGCCCGCCTGCTGACCCGCGAGCACGGCAAGGTCTACTGGGAAGCGCTGTTCGATGCCGGCACCATGGGGGCGATGGCCACCGGTTTCGCGCCGATGGCGGCCGAGGCGCTGATCGGCCGGGTGCATCACTCCGGCTCGACTCGGGTGGAGTGGGTGCCCCATGGCGTGGTGGGGGCCATCCTTCCGTTCAACTGGCCGGTCTCGGTAATGGCCAACAAGGTCCTCCCGGCGCTGTTGACCGGTAACGCCGTGGTGGTCAAAGCACCGCCCACCTGCCCCGGGACCGTCCTCCTGGTGGCCGCCGCCATGGCCGAGGTGCTCCCGCCCGGGGTGCTGAACGTGATCAACGGGCCCGACGCCGCCTTGGGCGCCGCCTTGGCCGGCCATCCCGAGGTGGACATGGTCTCGTTCACCGGCGGCGTGCCCACGGGGCAGGCCGTGATGGGATCGGCCGCCGGCACGACGCGACCGGTCGTGCTGGAGCTCGGGGGAAATGACGCGGCCATCCTGGCCCCCGACGT
>DASZJN010000267.1:0-5096 GCA_035948045.1 Acidimicrobiales bacterium
TCCCCCTCGGGCGCGGGGTCGGCCGCCACGTCGTGCCGCCGCACCTCCACCGGTGGGCCGGACGCCGCCGCCTCGGCCCACGACACGTCGATGTCGGTGGCCAGGACGTACCCCTCGGGCCCCACCCGCTCGGCCAGGAAGAGGACCACCGACGAACCGCCCGCCCCCACCTCCCAACAGCGCCACCCGGGAGCCAGGCCGAGCGCCGTCATGTGGCGGAAGGTCGACGGGTCGAACAGTGCGCCGAAGGCAGTGAACCGGGCCCCGGCGGCGGCTGCGGCGTTATCGAGGAGGTAGCCGCCGGCCGCGCTGTCTTCCTCGCCGGTCATCGGGTGCCGGTCATGGGGTCGCCGGTCATCGGGGGCCGGTCATGGGGTCGCCGGTCATCGGCCCGTCTCCTGGGGCACTGTCACGTCCTGGGACGTACCGGCGTAGCGGTCCAGCACCTCGGCCACTTCGGCCCGGCCCTCCTCGATCATGGTTGCCGTACCCGAGAAGTCCCGGTACTGCGCCGACGGTTCGCCTCCCCCGCTGAACACCACCACCTCGACCCCGGGTGGGATGGCGGTCAGCTCGCGCACGAAGCGGGCGTGGATGGCCACGAAGAACGCGGTCAGGGCGGCCTCGGCCGGACGCTTGGCTGGCCGCGGGTAGTAGTGCAGGGGGCCACAGAGCAGCACGAAGATGCGCGTACACCCGGCCGCCAGGGCCCGGCTGATGGGGACGTTGTTGACGACACCGCCGTCGACCAGCACGTCACCATCAATGGTGACGGGAGGGAAGATGGAGGGGATGGCCGACGAGGCCAGGATGGCCTCCACCGCGTTGCCGTGGGCGATCCACCGTTCGCGGCCGTCGGTGAGCGAGGTCGTCACCAGTTCGAAGGGTATGGCGGCATCTTCGATCTGCTCGAAGTCGATGCCCTCCTCGATGATCGTCCGCAGCCCTGTGTTGGCATGCACGGCCGGCCGCTTCTGCAAGAAGAGCCACGGACCATCGAGGACGGAGCGGGGGAAGATGTCGTCCCCTTTGAGCTTCCGCCAGATCTCGGCCATCCGCTCGATCCCCTCGGGCGTGGGGTTCGAGGCATAGGCCGCCCCGTTGATGGCCCCGACCGAGGCGCCGTAGACCCGATCGGCGCGGATGCCCCGGTCGACCAGCTCGGCCAGCATCCCGATCTGCACCGCACCCCGGCTGCCCCCGCCCGCCAGGACGAAGGCCGTCTTCGGGGGTGTCGGCCCGGGCGAGGGGTCACCTCTCCAGGCCCGCCACCTGGCGGCCATGCGCTCCGACCAGCTCACGGGTCGGAAGTGAGAGGCCCGTCCCCTTCCGCGACGGTCTCGGTCGTGGTTTCGTTCGCGGTCGGGGTTGTGGTGGGAGTGATGGTCGGAGGGGCGGCGGCCTGCTGTCGCTTCCGCCACGCCGCATAGCCGGCCCGGTCGTGGCGGATGGCCCAACGGGCCGTGAGGAAGAAGAGAGTCAGCAGGGCCACCACGAACAACCCGAAAGTGATGGCAAATCCAACGTTGGCCGCGACCAGCGGATGGAGATCAGAAATCATGGCACCAGTCAGGGTAGAGGAGCCGGAGCCGGCTCGGTTCTCGGTGCGCCACGCCGCGTCACACCCTCCAGGCACACTGCCTGCATGGTTCCGGTCACCCTCCAGCCACCTCGAGCGCCGCAGCGTGATGGCCTCGTCGAGGCGGATCCCCGGCTACCTGGGCCATCTGCGCCGGGGAACACGGGAAGCGGGAACACGGGAACGGGTCAGGGTGACGTCCTGGCCCGGCTGCGCGATCGATCGACCGAACGACCCCGCTTCGACCCTGGCTTGGCCGGCGGTCTGCGGGCCTGGTTGGAGGACGGAGCCGGCGCGCTGGTCGCGCGCAGGGGGGACGACGCACCGCCACTCCACCTCGGGCCCCGACTGCTCTTAGGTCAGGCGGACCAGAACTCGCCGTCGCTCCAGACTCTCCACGTCGCGCCAAAGAGAGAGGACTACCCGAGCCAGGTCGTCACCTCGTATCTGGTCCACGCGCTCTTCCGCCAGCTCGTCACCACCGGTTCGGTGGGAGACCCACTCACCGACGCGCTCGACGCCCTCGGCCTCCATCCGAATCGAGCTGGCCTGGTCCGCCACGTCGGCCGCCTGGATCGTCGGGCCACATCCGAGCTCCGGGCGGAGTTGACCAACCAGATCGGACACCTGCGGGAGCTCACTCCCCACTTCGCACCGGGCTGGCTGCCCCGCACCGACGACCGCGTCGCCATTCCCCTGGCCGGCGGACGCGTGGTCCTCTGCGGGGTGTTCGACCTGCTGGTGGGCGCGCCGGCCCCCGGCCAGGCCTCACTGTGCGCCCTTCAACTCACCTCGGGAGGGCCGTGGGCCTTCGCTCGCACCGCGTTGCACTACCTGGCGCTGCTCGAGACGCTACGCCACGGGAACCCACCCTTCCGCCTCGGCTTGCTCGACTCGGCCGTCGGTCGCTACGTCATCGAGGACGTGCAACAGGAACATCTCCGAGCGATGACCTCCCACCTGGTCACCCGGCTCGCCCACTTGGCCGATGACTGAGCTCGTTGGTCAGGCTGGGCTCGCCGGGCATCCGGCCGCGTCGCCCCTGACCGTGGCCCTGTTGCGACCGTTGCGCGCCGACCACTGCCTGGTCTCGAGCGCGGAGATCGAACGACTCTCGGCCGAATTGGGCGACCTCGTGGCCCATCGACCCGGTGGTCCGTTTCGCCTGACCGACTACCTGGTACGGACGACGCTGTGGCCATCGGCGAACCCGGGTCCGACCTCTCCCTTTGCCTGGTCCGCCGGCACGGCCCGGCGCGGCATCGGGCTGGCCGCCGTCCGTTCCCTGGTGGCGGGGACCACTCAATCACCGGTGGACGGTGTGGGTCTCGCCGTGAGCCGAGCCGTCAGCGATCAGAGACGGGGCCGGGGGCCCATGTCCTCCATGGGGCAGTGGTTGGCCACCTTGACGGTCGCCGGACGTGCCGCCGTCCAGGCCGATGCCGTCACCTGGGCCTCGCGACTGTGGAACAGCCTCGACTGGAAGGCCTTCGACCGCCCTCCCATCATCGGCCGGGACCACTGGTGGGACAGCCCCCACTCCTCCCTCCTGGCCATCCGGAGCCGCGCCGAGGTCCGCGGCAGCAGTACCGACGGCAGGGGGAACCCGGTCTCGGTGCACCTGGTCGTCCTCAGTGGGCCGCGCCGAGCCGCCGTCCGGTCCGAGCTCAGCCTGGTGGCGCTGGCCGAGGCCCTGCGGACCGGCGACCCGCGGCCCCCGGGGCGAATCGTGGGGTGGTGGCCCGATTCGGGACACTTCGTCAGCCTCGAGGTCGACCAGGTCACCCTCTCCCTGGGCGTGGCCACCGTGGCCCGTACCGTGGCCCTCCTCGGGGCCACCGAGCGTGGATCCGGGGCTGCGGCATGAGACCCCACTGACCTCGCCTATCGTTGTCACCCCCATGCAAACTCGAGACGACATTCGCAACGTGGCCATCGTGGCCCACGTTGACCACGGCAAGACAACCCTGGTCGACGCCCTTTTGCGCCAGACCGGCGCGTTCGGCGCCCACCAGGAGATGACCGATCGCGTCATGGACTCGGGGGACCTCGAGCGTGAAAAGGGCATCACCATCCTGGCCAAGAACACGGCCGTGCGCTGGGGCGGCGTCAAGATGAACGTCATCGACACACCGGGCCACGCCGACTTCGGGGGCGAGGTCGAGCGGGGGTTGAACATGGTCGACGGGGTCCTGTTGCTGGTCGACGCCTCCGAGGGCCCGCTGCCGCAGACCCGTTTCGTGCTGCGCAAGACACTCGAAGCCCGCCTTCCGGTGGTGCTGGTCATCAACAAGGTCGACCGGGCCGACGCCCGCATCGACGAGGTGGTGCACCAGGTCGAGGAGTTATTCCTGGACCTCGACGCCGACGAGCACCAGATCGACTTCCCCATCCTCTACGCCAACGCGCGGGCGGGCTGGGTCAGCACCGAGAAGAACGTGGTGGGCGAGAACGTCAACCCGCTCTTCGAGGCCATCATCGACCACATCCCGCCCCCGCAGTTCGAGGCGGGGGCGGCGACCCAGGCCCTCGTCTGCAACCTCAGCGCCTCGCCCTACCTCGGTCGCCTGGCCATCTGCCGCATCTACAACGGCGAGCTGACCAAGGGCAGCGTCATCTCGTGGTGCAAGCTCGACGGCACCTTCGAGAAGGCCAAGATCACCGAGATGTACGTCACCGAATCGCTCGAGCAGGTGGCGTCCGAATCGGCCGGTCCGGGCGAGATCGTTTCGGTCGCCGGACTGGCCGATGTCACTATCGGCGAGACCCTGGCCGACGTCGACGACCCGGTGGCCCTCCCAGCCATCACGGTCGACGAGCCCAGCCTGGCCATGACCATCGGCATCAACACGTCGCCGCTGTCGGGTACCGACGGCACCAAGCTGACGGCCCGACTGCTCAAGGCCCGTCTCGACTCCGAGCTCGTCGGCAACGTGGCCATCCAGGTGAAGCCGACCGACCGACCCGACCTGTGGGAAGTGCTGGGCCGGGGCGAGCTGCAGCTGGCGGTGCTGGTCGAGACCATGCGCCGTGAAGGTTTCGAGATGACCGTCGGCAAGCCGCAGGTGGTGACGCGCGAGATCGACGGGAAGACGCACGAGCCGGTGGAACGGGTGTCGGTGGATGTGCCCGATGACTATCTCGGAGTCGTGACCCA
This sequence comes from Acidimicrobiales bacterium, assembly GCA_035948045.1. GTDB lineage: Bacteria > Actinomycetota > Acidimicrobiia > Acidimicrobiales > RAAP-2 > Bog-756. The sequence continues at coordinate 4,737 of DASZJN010000267.1, forward strand.
GCTGCTGGCCCTCCGCAAGGGCACCATGACGGAGATGGTCAACCACGGATCGGGGTGGGTCCGCCTGGACTACCGGGTGCCCGCCCGCGGACTGATCGGGTTCCGGACCGAGTTCTTGACCGAAACCCGGGGAACCGGGATCCTGCACCACATCTTCGACGGCTGGGAACCGTGGCACGGGGAGCTGAAGACCCGTCGCAACGGTTCCATGGTGGCCGACCGGCGCGGCCTGACCACCACGTTCGCGTTGATGAACCTCCAGGAGCGCGGCACCATGATCGTGGGTCCGGCCGAGGACGTCTACGAGGGCATGGTCATCGGCGAGAACGCGCGCCAGGAAGAGATGGATGTCAACCCGAC
>DASZJN010000268.1:0-6714 GCA_035948045.1 Acidimicrobiales bacterium
GGATCGGAGGGAGCCATCGAAAACGTCGGAGACGCCCGCCTCGCTCTCCACCGGCAAGACGGCAGCAACGAGCACATCGAATTCGACCGTCCGGCCGGCGATCCGCACCATTCGGCCATGACCACGTGGGCGGCGGCAATCCGTGACGCGGTGATCGACGGGGAGCAGATTTCCCCGTCGTTCGCAGACGGCTTGGCCTGCATGCGGGTGATGGAGCAGTGGCGGGCCCATCCGGCCGTCCCCATGGGTGCCTCGGCCGGTTGACGAGCTCCTTGGGCGCCTACAGGCCCCCACCCGGTCGCCATCGGGTCTCCGGCTCGGTCATCAGGCACAATGGTCTCCATGTCCGTGCCCGGAAGTGGCTCTGGAGGGCCCCGTCTCTCCGACGGGGACCGCGAACGAGTCGTCGAAGTCCTCAAGACGTCATGTAGTGACGGACGGCTGACGCTGGACGAGTTCTCCGAGCGGGTGGGGGCTGCCTACCAGGCGACGTCGCTCGAGGACCTGGACCCGGTGCTCGCCGACCTGCCTCACCCCTTTGGCTCCGACCTGGCCGGGGTTCTCGGCCGTCTGCCGGAGGCGGTGGCCCCCGCGGTTCCTGAGGTGGCCGTCGCCCGCCGGGCCACCCGTTGGACCGTCTCGATCATGGGTGGTTCCCAGCGCCGCGGCCGCTGGCGACTCCGGGAGAAGACCAGCGCGGTGGCCTTGATGGGTGGCTGCCAGCTCGACCTCCGCAATGCCCAGGTCGAAGGTCCCGTGGTTGACATCACCGCCGTGGCCGTGATGGGTGGGATCGACATCATTGTCCCCGAGGGCATCGACGTGGAGCTGGGCGGGATCGCCATCATGGGCGGGAAGGATTCGCGCCTCAAGCACACCCCGATCCTTCCCGGATCGCCCATCATCCGGGTGAAGGCATTCGCCTTCTGGGGCAGTGTGAGCGTCCGGAGCAAGCCGACACACTCCCAACGCAGCGGCGACGGCCTGCCCGCCGGCCCTGTCGGACCCCCCATCGGCGCCGGCGAAGACAGCCGCCAGATGCCACACGCTCCGAGGCTCATCGACGCCGTGGCCGAAGGACGCACCGACGCCGGTGGCGACCTCGAAGCCGCCGGAGACTGGCCCGAGGGCACCGTGACCATCATGTTCAGCGACATCGAAGGCTTCACGTCCATCACCGAGCGCCTGGGTGATCGGCGGGCGGTGGCCGTCCTTCACGAGCACAACGACATCATCCGGCACGGGATCGCCCGGTCCGGGGGTCATGAGATCAAATCCCAGGGGGACGGCTTCATGGTCGCATTCAGCGGCGCCAGCCACGCCCTCGAGTGCGCCGTCGGCATCCAGTCGGCCTTCGCGGCCCGCAATCGCTCCCAACCCGACCTGCCCGTCAAGATCCGCCTCGGGCTCCATTCCGGTGAGGCGATCCGGGACGGCAATGACTTCCTCGGTGGCGCAGTGATCCTGGCCGCACGCATCGCCCGGGAGGCCAAAGGAGGAGAAATCCTGGTCTCCTCGGTGCTGAAGGAGCTCTGCGACCTGAGCGGTGAGTTCCAGCTCGGGAACGGGAGGGACGTCAACCTGAAGGGCCTGTCCGAGTCCCGCCGGCTCTATTCGGTCACCGCCACCGGATTCCAGGATCGCTGACCAGCAGGGCGGGGGATCCGCACCCGGTCGGGCGCCCTCACACGTCAGTCAGCGGGGTCTCGGTGATGCCCAGGGCCCGGAGGGTTCGCCCCAAACCGAGGAATGCGCTGAGGCAGATGGTCAGATCGAGGATCTCCGGATCAGAGAAGCATGCCCTCAGGCGGGCGAAGAACGCGTCATCGATGCTCAGGTGGTTGGTGGCGAAGCGTTCGGCGTACTCGATGGCCAACTGCTCCTGCCGGCTGAAGTCGGTGTCGTCGTCAGTGGCGCCCACGCGGCAGTAGAAGTCCTCGGTCAATCCCTGGGTTTTGACCTTGTCGGCACGGAAGGCGAGACACACCGTGCAGTCATTCAACTGCGCGATCCGCATGCGAGCCGCCTCACGGACCCGAACGGGCAGGATGCTCTTGTTGTAGGCGGCGTCAACCAACTGCATCGCCGCCGTCCCCAGTTCGGGCTGGAGCGACCAGATCTGGACGGCATCACCACCCCTACCGGGCGGAACCTCGAGTCGTGCCACGTTGAGATGCTAGGCCACGGTCGGATCGAGATGTCTCGTCACGCGAAGGGCTGCAGGGAGCTGCCGACCGCCCAGGTACTGAAGTACTGGCTGTTGGCGCCGTAGGCCATCCCGATGGCCACCTTGGCTCCCTCGACCTGATGCTCACCGGCGGCGCCCCGGACCTGGTTGGCGGCTTCGGCGAAGCGGAGCAGACCCGAGGCCCCGATCGGATTGCTCGACAGCACCCCGCCCGAGGCGTTGATGGGCAGCGAGCCACCGAGCTCGGTGGTGCCGTCGTCCACCAGCTTCCAGCCGTCGCCCTCATCGGCGAGACCGAAGGCCTCCAGCCAGATGGGCTCGTGCCACGAGAAGGGGACATACAGTTCGGCCGTGTCGATCTGGCGCCGGGGCTCGGTGATCCCGGCCTGGCTGTACACGTCGGCGGCGCACTGGAGGGCGGCCGCGGGTCGGACGGGATCGCGACCGGGGAAGCTCGACGGCTCGGAGCGGGACGACGAGCCCAGAATCCAAGCCGGCGGTCGCCCGTCGGCGGCGGCGGCCTTTCCGCCCTCCTCGTCCGTGAGCACCATGGCGCAGGCGCCGTCCGAGGACGGACAGGACTCGAGGAAGCGGATCGGCTCCCACATCATCGGAGACGCTTTCACCTTCTCGATGGAGATGTCCTCGATGCGGAGGTGGGCATAGGGGTTCTTCAACGCATTCAGGCGATCCTTGACCGCCACCTTCCAACCGATGTGCTCGGGAGCCCGGCTGCGGTGGATATAGGCCCGTATGAACGGGGCGAAGGCGCCGCCGGCACCGAGCGAGGCCCCCCGGCCGCTGCCGAGGGCGAACTGGGCGTTGCCCTCCGACTGCTTCTCGAAGGCGACCGCCAGTACGGTTCGATGCTTTCCCACCTGCACATGCGAAGCCGCCACGATGGCCGTCGTGCCTCCGACCGAGCCGGCGGTGTGCACCCGGAACATGGGCTTGCCCACGGCACCCAGGGCATCGGAGAGGTAGAGCTCGGGCTTCATGACGCCCTCGAACAGGTCGGGCGCCTTGCCGAGGACGACGGCGTCGATGTCGGCCATGGTCATCCGGGCATCATCGAGGGCCCGGAACACCGCCTCGCGCACCAGACCGCCGAAGGACACATCGAGCCGGCGCGACTTGTGGTGCGTCTGTCCGATCCCGACCACGGCGCAGGGGCGGGTGCTCACGGCGTGTCCTCCACGATGCAGACGAGGTTCTGCTGCAGGCACGGCCCCGACGTCGAATGGGCCAGGGCCCGGTGTCCCCCGCCCATCACGTGGTCGGCGGCGTAGCCGATGCGGCACAGCCCGGTGGCCATGATCGGGTTGGCCCGCAGGGCGCCGCCCGAGGGGTTGAGAGCCACGCCCTCGCCCAGGCCGAGCACGCTGGCCAGCAGCAGCTCCTCGTGGGTGAAGGCCGCCTGCAGTTCGGCCACCTCGACCGGGCCGTCGCCCAGACCGGCGGCCTCGGCGGCCAACCGGGTGGAGGGGGAATCGTCAAGGGCCCGGAAGGAGGGGTTGTGGCACTCGGTCCGATGGTCGAAGCCCGTGATGTAGGCCGGTCGCTCGACCAGTCGGCGGGCGCGGTCGCCCGTCGCCAACACCATGGCCGCGGCCCCGTCGGTGATCGGGGGTACGTCGTGGCGGCGCAGGGGCTGGCGGATGTAGTCCTCGGCCAGCAGGGCGTCGACGTCCCCTCCTCCCCGGGAGCGCACGGCCACCTCGGCCATCGAGCGCTCGTCGGCGATACCGGCGGCGATCACGGCCCTGGCCTGCAGCGCCGCGAAGGTCAGGGGGTCGGCGCCGAGAGGGGCCAGGAAGTAGGGGTCCATCTCCATCGGGTAGATGAGGGCCGGGTCACCGGTGGAGGAGCGTCCCGACCCGGTGACGACGGCGATCTCGATGTCGCCTTCCTGCAGCCGGAGCCAGGCCTCGTACAGCGCCCAGGCCCCGTCCATTTCGACGTGCGAGTCCCGCTTGGGTGGCCAGGCCCCGATGGCGTCGAGGTTGGAGACGAACGAGAAGGCCTGGCCGGTGATGTAGTCACAACTGCCGAGGCAGGTGAAATCGATGTCTGCCCGGGTAAGGGCCAGGGGGGCCAGGGCGTCGGAGATGACGTCCAACAGCAGTTGCGTCTCGGACTTCTCGGTGTGGCGCTCCATCGGTGTCCGGGCCCATCCCACGACGGCGATGTCGCCACCGCGCCCGGTGTCCTTGCCATTCGCCATCAGAAGATCCGGTTCACAAGATCGGGATCGGCGACATCGGGCTCGCCGCTGGGGATCCAGCCGATGAGCGCGCCCCAGGCGCCACCCATGCCACCGCCCTCGTCCATCTCCTCGGCCGGGGAGGCCCAGACGGCCGCCACCCGCTGGCCGACCCGCACCTCGTCCGCCGGCAGGTCGATGACCGCGGCGTAGGGGACGATGACGTCGGTGCCGTCGAGGAGGACGAAGGCCCGGACGAAGGGCTCGGTCTCCGTCTGACCCGGGTACTGGACGGGGGTGACGATCGAATAATTGGTGATGGTTCCGGCGTGGGGCAGCTCGACTTCACAGTCGGGGCCGAGCTCCAAGGCATCGATGGGACAGTAGCCACGACCCCCGGCGTACACGCGCTGGCAGGTCGGGCAGCGCAGTCCGAGGAGGCGCCGGTCCTTCGAGGCCTCGATGGCCCGGTCGGTGGCATCGGGTACCGGGTTGCGGTAGGTGATGGAGGCGAGGTAGTCCATGCGTTCCACCGGCTGCTCGGCCGGGCCGGTGTCCTCTCCCTCGGTCTCGGGCGTCTCGCCCGGAACGAAGCACACGATGTCATCGATCCGCCCGAGGCGGGTGCCCCGCCACCGGGGCGCCACCCGGGCGCCCTCCGCCATCGCCGCAGCCGAGCCTGCGTCCACCGCGTGCAACAGCGGGGTGGTGGCCCCGTCGAGCTGGATCAGGGCGAAGGCGAAGGGGTGCGCCAGCGGGTGCTGCTCGGAGGGGGCGGCGACCCAGGTCCACGACTTGACAGTGCCGGCCGGGCCCACCTCGACGAAGTCGTGGTCCAACTCGGCACCGGTGGCCGGATCCCATTCCATCGGCGGGACGAGGACAGCCTCACCGTTGCGGATGCCGAGGATGCGGCGCTCCGTGAGGGCCGTCATGAACGCACCCACCACCGGGCCGAGGGATCGCTTGTACGGGAACGTGATGGTGCTGGCGACGAAGCGGGTCATGGGAGCGGATGACCCCCCACCGGGCCCGGCGGCACCAAGCCTGCGATGTGCGTGAGCCTCGTTCCGGACGTCACGTCTGCCCACCTCTCCTGCGGCTCAGCGAAATTGGTCAACTACGAAGACCGGGAAAAGCTAACACTGACCACGCGAGAGCGTCGGAGGGCTGGGGTCATGCACCCTCATGCACCAGATGCGGCTGGAGGAGCCGTCGGCATCTCGCCCACGCGGCGACGTGGTGATGGATTGATCCAGCTATCGGGTATTGGCTCCCGCTGGGGATGCCGCCAGGATCTGGGCGAAGGTGGCCGGTGCTGTGACCGGAAGGAGATGGCCCGAGCTGACCCGGACGACCGTCACCGGCTCCGGGAGCCGCTGGGCCATCTGTTCCTGCGATTCCGGCGGAATCGGGCGGTCGCGCTCATTCAGCACGTAGACGATCGGGACGCCGGCAACGGCTGACCAATGGACGGGTTGGAAGTAGTGATGCACGGTGTCCTCAACGCATCGTGCGGGGTCGACGACGAAGGCCAGCGTGTCGTCATCCAGCGGATCGCCGCCGTAGGCGTGGCGGAACGACTCGGGATCCGCCGGTGGCCCCGGAAGGGTGATCGATTTGCCGTCCCGTGCCGCGGCCGCCCGGGCCTGCACCAGGCCCTCGCGATGCCGCTCTTTCATACAATCGATTCCGCATCCGCCCTCGGTGGGGACCAGGGCGGCGTTCAGGACCACGGAACGGACCCGGCCTGCGAAGGCGGCGGCCACGCCCGGCACGACCAGGCCCCCCGACGAATGGGCCACCAGGGTGAAGGGCCCGTCGGGCGTCGAGGATTCGAGGTCGGCAACCACCGATGCGACCTCGTCCTCGACCGACAAGGTGGCCAGGTCGGCCGGCTTGCCGTTTCGACCGGGCAGATCGACTGCAACTGCGGGTCGATCGAGATACGGGAGGAGTCGATCCCAGAACCGCGCCGTCGAACCCCCACCGTGGATGAGGACGAACGTCATCGTTGACCACCGGATTCGGGCTGCATGGAGGCTGAGACTACCGCCGCGTCTCAGGCCCGCCGAGGCGTCCAGCTCCAACGGCGCACGGCCACGACGGCGCCGGCGACGCCCCAGATGGCGACCACCAGCAGGTCGTGCCAGGCCCAGGGGGAGGCACCCTTCTGGGTGTTAAAGGGAGCGAAGACAGCAACGATGAAGTGGTGGACGGGGAAATAGGAGGAGCTCTGGGCCAGCCCCGATCCGGGCCGGAGCGGGAACCACAGTCCGGAGAGGAAGAGCAGCACGAAGAAGACGATGCTGACGATGGGTCC
>DASZJN010000269.1:0-6768 GCA_035948045.1 Acidimicrobiales bacterium
CGACCCAGTCCCAGTCCGACGATTTGACCCGACCGCCCCGATAGAAGGTCCCGCCCCGCCCACGCGTCGGTCCCGGGCGGCCGGTCCGTCCGAGTATGCGAGAGCGCCAGATGCCGCCCGAAGGAGGTGAACCGTGGCCGACGACACAACTGAGGTTGAGGCGTCGACCGCCGTCCTCGACGCTGCCCATATGGGCGACATCCACGGGGCGTTCGGGACCATCCGGCAACACGACCTCGACACCCGCCGTTCGTGGCGCGCCCGGCTGCTCACGCTGTTGGCCATCATGGGCCCGGGTCTCATCGTCATGGTCGGTGACAACGACGCCGGTGGCGTCTCCACCTACAGCCAGGCGGGCCAGAACTTCGGGCTGACCCTGCTGTGGACGCTCCCCCTCTTGATCCCGGTGCTCGTGGTGAATCAGGAGATGGTCGTCCGCCTGGGTGCGGTGACCGGTGTCGGACACGCCCGGCTGATCAACGAGCGCTTCGGCAAGTTCTGGGGTGCCTTCTCCGTGGGCGACCTGTTCATCCTCAACTTCCTGACCATCGCCACCGAGTTCATCGGCGTGAGCCTGGCTCTGAACTATTTCGGGATCAGCGAGTACCTCTCGGTCCCCGTGGCCGCCGTGGGCCTTGTCGCCATGACCGCCACGGGAAGCTTCCGGCGCTGGGAGCGGTTCATGTTCGTCTTCATCGCCGTCAATTTCCTGGTGATTCCCCTGGCCGTCTTCAGCCACCCGAAGGCCGGCCCCTTTTTCAAAGGTCTGGTCACCCCGGGCGTGAAAGGCGGATTCACCTCGACCTCGGTGCTCCTCGTCATCGCCATCGTGGGCACGACCGTCGCCCCGTGGCAGCTCTTCTTCCAGCAGTCGAACATCGTGGACAAGCGGATCACCCCGCGGTGGATCAACTACGAGCGCGCCGACACCGTCCTCGGCTCACTCATCACCGTGTTCGCTGCCGCTCTGCTGATGGCCGTGGTGGCCGCCGCCTTCAGCGGCACTGCGTTGGCCGGTCATTTCACCGACGCCGGTGGTGTGGCCAGGGGTCTCAATCACTACGTGGGCCATGCGACGGGGGCCATCTACGCCATCGTGCTGCTCAATGCGTCGATCATCGGTGCCGCCTCGGTGACCTTGGCCACCTCGTATGCGTTCGGCGACGTCTTCGGGGCGCGCCACTCCCTGCACCGGAGTTGGCGCGAGGCCAAGTTCTTCTACGGCACCTTCACGGCCATGGTGATCCTGGCGGCCGTCATCGTCATCATCCCGGGGGCGCCGCTGGGGCTCATCACCACCAGTGTCCAGGCCCTCGCCGGTATTCTCCTGCCCAGCGCCACGGTCTTCCTCCTGCTGCTGTGCAACGACAAGGAGGTGTTGGGCCCCTGGGTCAACCGGCCCTGGCTGAACGTGGTGGCCACGGCGATCGTCTCCATCCTGTTGATGATGTCCCTCATCCTGATGGCCACCACGCTGTTCAGCCAGATCAACGTCCGAGAGTTGACCGCCATCCTGGGTGGTGGGCTGGTGGCGACGTTCGCCGTCGGAGGGTTCCTCTACGCCCGCTCGCTCCGGCGCAAGCCACCCCAGCCGGTCACCCCGATGGCCAAGCGGGCCACCTGGCGGATGCCGGCCCTCAACCTGCTGCAGCGGCCCACCTGGTCCCGTGGCCGCCTCGTCGGGATGTACCTGCTGCGGGGCTATCTGGTGGTTGCGGTGCTGATGCTCCTGGTCAAGGCCATCGAGCTCGGCGTGCACCACTAGGACATGACCACACCTGGGCTCACCGCTGTGCCGGGGCCCCCGTCCTCTGACCTGGTCCGGGACACCCGAGACCGCCCGCCACCGGTGACCGGTTTGCGCCGAAGTGCCTGGCCGGGGGAGTATTTGGCTTCCATGTGCCCGTCCGACCTGGTTTTCCATGCCTAGCTTCGGGCTCAAAAGGCACAAGATCAAGGGTCCCGCCACTCCACCGCCCACCCCCGAGCGCATCGCGCCGCGGCCGGCGGCCGCAGGGGGTCTGCGTATCGCCTTCCTCGTCTACCGGGGCAATCCTCGTTGCGGGGGCCAGGGCGTCTACACCCGGCACCTGACACGCGAGCTGGTGGCCCTCGGGCACTCGGTCGAGGTGTTCGCCGGCCAACCGTGGCCCGAGGTGGACGAGGGGGTCGGCTTCACGCCGGTGCCCAGCCTCGATCTCTACCGCGACCCTGATCCCTTCCGGATCCCCAAGCTGCGCGAGTTCCGCAACTCCCACACGACGCCGATCGCCGCCCTCGAGTTCGGCGTGATGTGCACGGCCGGGTTCCCCGAGCCCTGGACCTTCAGCCTGAGGACCCGCCGGTTGCTGGCCGCCCGACTCGGTGAGTTCGACCTGGTCCACGACAACCAGTGCCTGGGCAACGGGATCCTGGGGATGATGGAGGACGGCTGGCCGCTGCTCACCACCTTGCACCACCCGATCACCGTCGACCGGCAGTTGGCGCTCAGCCATGCCACCAACCCGTGGCAGCAGTTCACCCAACGCCGCTGGTTCGGATTCCTGCGCATGCAGGTCAAGGTGGCCCGCGCCCTGTCGCGTGTCGTCACCGTGTCGGAATCGTCGAAGGCGGACATCGCCGCCCAGATGCACGTCGACTCGGCCCGGATGACCGTGGTGCCGGTCGGCGTCGACCACACCGTGTTCCGGCCACGGGACGAAGTGGAGCCCATTCCAGGACGCATTATGGTGACCTCTTCCTCGGACGTGCCCATGAAGGGCCTCGTGCCGCTGCTCGAGGCGGTGGCCAAGCTCCGCACCGAGCGGGACATCGAACTGGTGGTCATCGGCAATCCGCGGCCCGACGGGCGGGTGGCCAAGGCCATCGAGCGGCTGGACCTGGCGCCGATCGTCCGGTGCGTCACCGGCATCAGCGATGACGAGCTGGCCTGCAACTACGCCAGCGCCCAGGTGGCCGTGGTGCCGTCGCTGTACGAGGGGTTCTCCCTTCCGGCCATCGAGGCGATGGCGTGCGGCGTGGCCCTGGTGGCCACGACGGGTGGGGCCCTGCCCGAAGTGGTGGGGAACGATGGACTCACCGGCCTCCTGGTCCCACCGGATGACCCGGGGGCGCTGGCCGGTGCCATCGGCCGCCTCCTCGACGATGACGAGCTGCGGCGGAACCTCGGAGCTGCAGGCCGCCAACGGGTGCTGGGACGGTTCACCTGGCAGGTGACGGCGGCCGGCACGGCTGAGCAGTACCGGGCGCTCATGGCTGACCACCAGCCCAACCGTTCCCATCGCCATCTCACGGAGACACCGCCATGCTGACTGTCGACTACGCCAGACTCGGAGTCCAGGCGGGCGACCGGATCCTCGATCTCGGGTGCGGGTTTGGACGCCACTCCTATCAAGCGGCCCGGCTCGGAGCCGAGGTGGTGGCCTTCGATGCCAGCGCCGACGAGGTCCGCAACGTCCAGGACACCTTCGGTGCCATGGCGGTGGCCGGTGAGCTCGACGCCGAGGCGGCCCGCGTGGGGGCGGTGCAAGGTGACGCGCTCAAGCTTCCCTTCGCCGACGGGTCCTTCGACCGGGTCATCGCCTCAGAGGTCCTGGAGCACATCCCCGCCGACGAGACAGCCATGGCCGAGCTGGCCCGCGTGCTCCGATCCGGTGGTTCGATGGCGGTCACCGTGCCCCGGTGTGGACCCGAGTTCGTCAACTGGGCGCTGTCCGACGAGTACCACGATGTCCCGGGCGGGCACGTCCGGATCTATCGCCGGAGCCAGCTGATCAGCCGGCTCGAGGGCACCGGCTTGCGGGCGGTGGGCAGTCACCACGCCCACGGCCTCCACGCTCCCTACTGGTGGCTGCGCTGTCTGGTGGGGCCCGGCAACGACAGCCATCCCGCCGTCGCCGGCTTCCACCGGTTGCTGGTCTGGGACATCGAGAAGGCCCCCAAGCTGACCCGCTACGCCGACCGGGTGCTCAACCCACTGGTGGGAAAGAGCCTGGTGGTCTACCTCGAGAAACCTCCCTCCTCCTTGACGGCATCGGCGCCTCCGGATCGGACGCCCCTCCTGTCGGCGGCGCCGTCCCCATTGTCTGCGGCTGCCTCCCGCCACGAGACCACGGCGTCCCAGGAGGCGGTGGCATGAGGTCGATCCCAGAGGTGCCCGGTGTGATGACCGCCTCCGAGGTCATGGCCACGGCCCGGTCGATCGCGTCACTGCAGCGATCTGACGGGATGATCGAGTGGTTCCCGGGTGGTCACTGTGACCCGTGGAATCACGTCGAAGCGGCGATGGCCCTCACCGTCGCCGGTCTGGACGACGAGGCCGACCGTGCCTACCAGTGGCTGGTCGACACCCAGCTCCCCGATGGCAGTTGGTTCAACTATTACCTGGCCACCGGCATCGAGGATGCCCGGCTCGACACCAATGTCTGCGCCTACCTGGCCACCGGGGCATGGCACCGCTATGTCTCCACCGGTGACCTCAACGGCCTCGAGAAGCTGTGGCCCGCTCTGGAAGCCGGTGTCGACTTCGTCCTGCGGTGGCAGCGGACCGACGGCTCGATCCACTGGTCGCTCGACCCGTCCGGGTTCGTCGAGGAGTACGCGCTGCTGACCGGATCGTCCTCCATCTACCACAGCCTCCGGTGCGCCATTGCTTGCGCCGAGCGTCTCGGCCACGAACGACCTGACTGGGAGCTGGCCGCCGGCCGGCTGGCCCACGCCCTGGCCCACGAGCCCGGTGCCTTCGCCCCCAAGGTGGAATTCGCCATGGACTGGTACTACCCCGTCCTCTCCGGTGCCCTGAGCGGCGAGGCGGCTCGGCGTCGGATCGACGGGTCGTGGGACACCTTCGTCATGGACGGACGCGGCGTGCGTTGTGTGTCCACCGGCGAGTGGGTCACCGCGGCAGAGACGGCCGAGTGCGTGCTGGCCCTCGACGCCCTGGGCATGGACAGCACCGCCATGCGCCTCTTCACCTGGGTCCAGGCCCTGCGCAACGACGACGGCTCCTACTGGACCGGCATGGTCTATCCCGAAGAGGCGACCTTCCCTCCGCTGGAGCGGTCGTCCTACACCGCCGGGGCCATGGTGCTGGCCGCCGACGCCTTGAGCCGGACCACGCCGGCCTCGGGGATCTTCCGGGGTGAGGGGCTGCCCAGTCACCTGGATCTGACCGAGCCGGCTCCCGAGGCCCCGGTCGAGCCGGCCATGCGGGCCCCCGGATCTCCCGGCCCGGCCTGAGGTCCCTATCAGGCCGGTCACCGTGAGATGGTCCGTCGCCCCGACGCTTCCGCGGGGTGATCCCGGCATGGTGCCCAGGATGCCGCGTAAGGGGCGCCGGGTTCCCTAGGATCCGGTTGGAATCACCGGGTTGGACGGGGCGGACTCGACGCACGGAACTCCGTGCCGTTGGGAGCTGCCCGAGGCGGAGGGAGGAACGGGATCGGCGATCTCAGCGAAACCTCGAGTCGGCCGCCGGCGCTAGCCCCCGATCCAGGGGCGACGCCGTCCCTCGAGGCGCCTCCGACTCACCCCTCCCGGCTCGGCCGTCGCACGCTTGCCCTCGTAGGCGCGCTCAGCCTGGCTCTGCCGGCGGCCGCCTATTTCTGGTTCATCCACCGCTATGGCGTCAACGTGATCTGGAACGATCAATGGACCGACCTGGCACTCATCAAGCACGCGCACACCGGTTCGTTGAGCTTTTCGATGCTGTGGGCCCAGCACACCGCCAACAGAATTCTGTTTCCGAATCTCATCGTGCTGGCGCTGGCCTACACCGCCCACTACAACTCGGTGGTCGAGGAGTACGTCAGCGGAGCCATGCTGGCGGCGGCTACCGCACTTCTCATCGTGGCTCACCGACGCAGATCGCCCACCACTCCCTGGTTGTACTACTGCCCGCTGGCCCTCCTCATGTTCACCTTCGTCGGTGGCAACACCATCTACGGGGGCGGCAACACCCTGTGGGGCTTCCAGATGGCCTGGTACCTGGTGCTGTTGGCCCTGGCCGCGACCTTGTCCCTGTTGGACCGGCCGCGGTTCACCGGACTTGTCCTGGCCGGAGCGCTCGCCACCGCCGTCGTCGGGAGCTTCTCGGCGCTGCAGGGACTTCTGATCTGGCCCGCGGGCCTGGTGCTCCTCTGTCTGCGACGCCGCTCCCGAGGCCATCTGATGATCTGGATCGCCTCAGCTGTCATCACCGGCGCCGTCTACTTCTTTCACTTCAGCGCCCAGGCCGGTGCCTCCAAGCCATCGTATGTTCTCAATGCTCCGATCTCGGCAGCGAAGTTCTTCGTTTTCTCCATCGGCGACAACATCATCGGGCAGCAGACCTTCAACGTTCCGAGCAGCACCAGTGACGCCGACCTCATCGTGGGAGGGATCATCCTCGCCTTGGCCGTGTGGGTGGCGACCTCCTGCAGCCTTCGGCGTGATGCGACCGACGGATCTCCCCTGGGGGTCGCGCTGATCTCGTTCGGGTTGCTGTTCACCGCCTTGATCACCGCCTCGCGTGCCTGGGAGGGATTCTGGCAGACCGGCCGGTACGCGATGTTCGAGCTCTTGATCTGGGTGGGTTGCTATCTGGCGTTGCTGGGCCGTGTCAACCTTCGTGTTGGACGGCTGACTGGCAGGGGGTCGAGAGGGTCGCCGGCGACCGCTGGACCATCCGCTCTACCGCCGCGGCCATGGCCGGGGCTGGTCAACGCCGCCGCCTGGCCGATCCTGATCGGGCTGATCGTTGTTCAGGTCGTCCTCGGTACCCACTACGGC
>DASZJN010000270.1:0-6774 GCA_035948045.1 Acidimicrobiales bacterium
CGCGTTCCCGGACGGCTCCACCCGTCCTGCCTGTTCCCAGGACACCCAGTTGTTGGCCGGCTCCCCGGGCCCGTTGTAGCCGCCCTCGACCTGGTATCCGGCCGTGGCCACGCCGAACAGGAAGTCGTCGGGTAGGCCCCCTTCCCCTCCGGGTCCGGTCGCCGGTGGGTCTTCGTTCGCGGTCAACGCTCCCTCTTTCCGTTGCGGGTGCTGGATGGCCGGGAGGCCGCCAGCGGTGCGATCCGACCGGTGCCTGCCGGGCCTGCGATGGTAGCTTGCGCCCCGGACGAACCCGTGTCCACCCTGCCCGATGACCGCCACCGCCCACGATCCCGAGCGCATTCCGGTGGTCATCGCCTCGGGACAGTCCATCGAGCGGGTCGAGGCGGTGACCCCGGTCGATCTGATGGAACGGGCGTGCGAGGCGGCGTTCGCCGAGGCGCCCCGCCTCCGGGACGCCATCGACCGGCTCTCGGTGGTCAACATCATGACCCGTGCCGGACCGGCCCCGGCCACCGAGCTGGCCGTCCGCATAGGGGTCGAGGCGGCCGCCCGCGAGGTGACCACCATCGGGGGCAACTCCCCGCAGTGGCTGGTCAGCCGGGCCGCCACCGAAATCGCCGCGGGTGCCCTGTCGGCCACCGTGATCGCCGGGGCCGAGGCCATCCGGTCGTCCCGGGCCCGGCGAGCCGCCGGGCTACCACGCCACCCCGGCATGGAGGGGCTCCCTCCCGATCCGGTGGTGGGCGACGACCTCCCCGGGGTCGGCCCCGCGGAGTCGGCCATCGGGCTCATGGCGCCGGTGCACGTCTACCCCCTGTTCGAGAGCGTGGTGGCGGCTCGCGCCGGTCATGACGCCGTCGCCCACCGCCGAGCCATGGGTGAGTTGTTGGCTCCGTTCACCACGGTGGCCGAGGCCAACCCCTTCGCGTGGTTCCCCGAGGCCCGGACAGCCGCGGCCATCGCCACCCCGACGCCGGACAACCGCATCGTGTGCGAGCCCTACACCAAGCGCATGACGGCATTCCTCGGATCGGACCAGGGAGCGGCCCTCATCGTGTGCTCGCTCGCCGCCGCCCGGCGGGCCGGGGTGGCCGAGCGGGCCGTCTTCATCTGGTCGGGCGCCGAAGCCGTCGACGTCCGGTTCCCGGCGGCCCGCCCCGACCCCGGCCGTTCCCCGGCCATCGCCGCCGCCGGTCGGGCCGTCCTCGCCTCCGCCTCGGCTGCGGCCGGCCCGGGGGCGGGTGTCGGGATCGACGACATCGAGGTCCTCGACATCTACTCGTGCTTCCCGTCTGCGGTCGAGCTGGCCACCGACGCGTTGGGGATCGCGCCGGGTGACTCCCGGGGGCTCACGGTCACGGGTGGCCTCCCCTACTTCGGTGGCCCCGGCAACAACTACACCACCCACGGGATCGCGGCGGTGACCGACGAGCTACGGGGCTCGTCCGACGGGTCCGCCCCCGGGGGGTCACCGGTCAGGTTGGGCCTGGCCACCGGGCTGGGTTGGTTCATCACCAAGCACGCCCTCGGCGTGTACGGATCTGCGCCCCCGCCCGGGGGATTCCGTCGCAGTGATATTACGGCCGACCAGTCGCGGATCGACGCTTCCGCCGTCCCCGTGGCCCTGGAGGTCGATTCCCCGACCCCGGCCACGGTCATCGCCGCCACGGTGATCCGCGACGGCGAAGGCACCCCGACCGGAGCCCCCGTGCTGGGCCGCCTGCCCGACGGCCGCCACATGGCCGTGGCCCCGGCCGATGACGAGGTCATCGAGGCTGTGGGCCACCTGGACGTCCCGGGCTTCGTAGGGGCGCCGATCGTCGTCCAGGCCGGCGCCGCGCGCTACCGTCTGGCCACGACCTGAGACCACCGAGGGAGACCGCCGTGTCTGAAGTGCTTCGCGAACGCAGGGGCCACATCGAGATCCTGACCATCAACCGACCCGAGGCCCGCAACGCCATCAACGGTGCCGTCTCCAGGGGGTTCGCCGCCGCCTTCGACGAGCTCGAGACGGACGACGACTGCTGGGTGGTCATCGTGACCGGAAGTGGTGACAAGGCGTTCAGCGCCGGCATGGACCTGAAGGCCTTCACCGCCGGGGAGGGCGGCGACATCATGGGGGCCAAGGGCGGCTTCGCCGGCATCGCCCAGCGCCAATTCGCCAAGCCGATCATCGCCGCCGTCAACGGGTCGGCCCTGGCCGGCGGATGCGAAATCATGCTCTCCTGCGACCTGGTGGTGGCCGTCGAAGACGCCAAGTTCGGCATCCCCGAGGTCAAGCGGGGCCTCATCGCCGGGGCCGGCGCCCTCATCCGCCTGCCCAAGCGGATCCCGCCGGCCATCGCCCTCGAACTGGCGCTCACCGGTGAGCCGATCGACGCCCGGCGGGCCCTCGAGCTCGGCCTCATCAACCGGGTGGTTCCCGCAGACAGGTTGATGGAAGAGTCGCTGGCCCTGGCCAACACGATCGCCGAAAACGCTCCGCTGGCCGTGCGGGTGTCCAAGCGGCTGATGAAGCAGGCCGGCGAGGTTCCCGATGCCGAGGGGTGGGCGCTCAACAACGCCGCCGTTCCCGAGGTGTTCGGCTCGGCCGACGCCATGGAGGGCCCGATAGCCTTCGCCGAGAAGCGCAAGCCCAACTGGTCGGGTAAGTAGCTGACGCCTTCTGACCGGGCGCACCCACGTCCTCGACGACACCGGTGAACATCGCCCATGCCGCCGGTGTCCATGCCGTCGCCAACGGGCCGTCGCTGGCCGCAGCCCTCGGCGGCTTCCGACTGATCCTGCACGTCCTGGCCGCCACCATCTGGGTGGGCGGGCAGTTCACGGTGGCCGGGCTCCTCCCGACCCTCAGGACCCTGGGAGAGGACGCACCGAAGGCGGTGGCGCGGGCCTTGGCCCGCCTACTGTGGCCGGCCTATGCCGTCCTGGTGGTGACGGGTCTGTGGAACATCGGGGCGCTGGCGGTGGGCCAGGCCTCATCGGCCTGGAAGGCCGTGCTGATGGTCAAGATCGTGGTCGTGGTCGTGGCCGGGGTGGCCGTCTTCCTCCATCAACGGTCCTCCACCAGGCGGGGAACGGCGGTCTGGGGTGCCGTCGGCGCCGTGGCCTCGGTGGCGGCCCTGTGCCTCGGGGTGTTCCTGGCCGGCTGAGACGGCCATCCATCCCGGGTGCCGCGTCGAATAGGTGGGGACCCCTGCGCAGCGAGACTGGGTGGACAGGTCTAACCTGGTGATCGCAGTCAACAAAGGAGACACACCGTGCAATTCGCCCCCGCAGCAAATCTCCTCGGCGAGAACGGAATCATCGTCATTGTCGTTGTGGCTCTCGTCCTGTTCGGATCCACCCAGATCCCCAAGATGGCCCGGTCGTTGGGCTCGGCCCAGAAGGAATTCAAGAAGGGTCTCGAAGAGGGTGCCGACGACAGTGACCCGGTGACGCCGCCTCGCGTCGAGGCGGCACCTCCGGCGGCGGTGGCCCCACCGGCGCCTGCGGCTCCGCCCGTCGTCCAAGCGCCTCCCCCTGCCGAAGGAATCCCGGGCCCATCCTCCTAGCCGTTCCTCCTCCGCACCCGTGAGTGCCGGGATCCGGCGAGGGCCGCTCGCCCCGTCGCGACAGGCAAACGCCCGACCGAGGTGGCTTCCCTTCTGGGTGTTGCAGGCCATCGAGGTGGCGGTGGCGGTGGTCTTCGTCGACGTCTCGGCCCACGTCGCCCGGGGTGGTCTGCTGGTTGCCGGCGCCATCGTCTTCGCCGGCCTGGCCCTGACCGCCCAAGGACCCTTGGGCCTCTTGCGGATCTGCGGACAGCGACTGCACCTGGTCCTGATCACGGTGTGCGCTGCCGTCGTGGCGCTGGCCCCGGTGATCCCCGCCCTGCGGCCCGACATCGAGGGCATCATCGTCATCGAGTTCGGCGCCATCGGGCTGATCCGCCTGGCCACCTTCACCCGGTCCACCGACGGCGGCCAAGTGGTTTCCGAACGCCCGGGGCCCGCGGTGATCGATGTCCGGGCCACCGTGGTGGCCCCGGCGAATCCACCGGGCGCCCGGGCCCGCCCCCCCGGGCCGACCTCCACGGGCGGCGCCGCCCGTTGGGTGGGCCGCACCGCCGCAGTGGTGGCGGAGTCGGGCAAGCGGGTGGCCGCCAAGCACCGGCCTGCGGCCGAGGCCCGGGTCAAGCAGTCCATCCGCAGGGCGGGCAGGTTCGCCGGGCGAGTGACCTCGTCGTCGCCGAACCCCGCGCCCCCGCCCGAATAGGGCGCGGGCGGAGGCCGCGGATGGACGCGTCGGAGGACGTGCTGGCCATTGCCGACCGGCTCTGGCGGGGCGAGGTCTCCACCTCCGAGATCCACCCGTTGCGGCCGTCCCCCGGTCTCGCCGAGGTCGCCGACGGTGTGGCGTTCGTCCCCTCGTTCGCCAATGTGTCGGCGGTGAGCACGGACGACGGGCTCATGCTGGTGGATACCGGCAGCGCCCTCATGGCCACCGATGTCCACCACATCCTCCGCCGCTGGTCGCCGGGCCGGCTCAACACGGCGGTCTACTCCCACGGTCACATCGACCACGTCTTCGGCGTGCCGGTGTGGGCCGCGGAGTCGGCGGAGGCCGGCTGGCCCGAACCCGTGGTCGTGGCGCACGAGGCGCTGCCCGCACGCTTCGACCGTTACATCCTCACTGCCGGCTACAACGGCATCATCAACCGGCGGCAATTCAACATCGAGTCGTTGCAGTGGCCTACCGAGTACCGCTACCCCGACCGCACCTACCGCGACCGCCTCGATCTCACCGTCGGGGGCACGAGCGCCGAGTTGCACCACGCCAAGGGCGAGACCGACGACCACACCTGGACCTGGTTCCCCCACGCCCGGGTGCTGTGCTGCGGCGACCTGTTCATCTGGGCGTCGCCCAACGCCGGCAACCCCCAGAAGGTCCAGCGCTACCCGCTCGAATGGGCCGACGCCCTCCGTCGGATGCTCGCCCTGTTCGATTTGCCGGGAGGTGGGCCGGAAGTGCTGCTGCCCGGCCACGGCTACCCGGTGATCGGCGGGGACCGGGTGCGTCAGGCCCTCGGCGACACGGCGGAACTGCTCGAGTCGCTGGTGGAGCAGACCCTGGCCCTCATGAACGGCGGTGCCCGCCTCGACGAGGTCATCCACACCGTCAAGCCGCCGCACCGGCTCATGGAGCGCCCCTACCTGCGGCCCGTCTACGACGAGCCCGAGTTCATCGTGCGGACGGTGTGGCGCCTCTACGGGGGGTGGTGGGACGGCAACCCCGCCACGCTCAAGCCGGCACCGGAGCGGACGCTGGCCCTCGAACTGGCCGACCTGGCCGGAGGAGCGGGGGCCCTGGCCGACCGGGCCCTGGCCCTCATCGACCCAGCCGGTGACCGGGCCGGCGAGTCGGGCCCCGGCCCGAGCGGCACCGAAGACGACGCCATGCGCCTGGCCGGGCACCTGGCCGAGCTGGCCTGGCTGGCCGCCCCGGACGACCCCGGAATCCGAGAGGCGCGGCGCATGGTGTTCTCCCGGCGGGCCGACGCCGCCTCGTCCACCATGGCCCACGGGGTGTTCTCGTGGGCGGCGCGGGAGTCAGGGGACGGGGGCCCGGGCGGGCCTTCCTGAACCGGGCGGGTGCCACTCCCGCCCACCCCGCTGAACAGGGCATTCGTTGCCGGCCACCGGCGCCGGGTCTGAACTACTAATTGTGGTCCGGCGCCCACTAGTGTCATCGCCGTGAAAGGCATCACAACCGGTTTCCGACGCGCTCCCCGGGGTCATGACCGGACGGGACCGGGGACCTCGTCGGCGCCGGGATCGCCGATCCCGTCCTCCCGTGGCCGCGTGCCCCGATGGGCCGCGGTGGCGGCCATCGGCACGGCCCTGATGCTGTCCGGATGCAACTTCTACCCGACCTACGGCGCCAGCCGCGGCGCCACCAAGCAGGGCCAGGACACCTTCAAGCTCTACTCGGGCATGATGACCACCGGCATCATCGTCGGCGGCCTGGTCGGGCTCCTGATCCTCTGGACCCTGGTCCGCTACCGCCGGCGCTCCGACGAGATGCCCCGCCAGTTCCACGAGAGCATCCCCATCGAGGTGCTCTACACGGCCATCCCCATCCTCATCGTGGCCGTGCTGTTCCTCTACACCGTGCTCACCGAGAACAACGTGGACGCCACCGTTCCGGTCAATGCCACGCTCAGCTCCACCGGCAAGCCGGTCGTCGACATCCGGGTGACCGCCTTCCAGTGGGGATGGCGGTTCGACTACACCGGCCTCAATGTTGGCGTCGCCGGTGAGACCACACAGGGGCCCCTCGGCCACGGCCCGCAGATGGTGGTGCCCGCCGGCCAAACGGTGCAGATCACCCTGGTGTCCGACGATGTCATCCACGGCTTCTATGTCCGGGACTTCAACTTCAGCCGCTACGCCCTTCCCGGGGTGACCAACCTCTTCGACCTCACCGTGCTGCACACCGGCACCTACAACGGCCAGTGCACCCAGATCTGCGGCCTGTACCACTCCGAGATGCTGTTCAGCGTGAAGGCGGTCACACCGCCGGCCTTCTCGGTGTGGGCCAGCAACGAGGTGCGCCTGGGCCACACCCTGCAGCGCTCGGGCTCCTCATCGTCGAACAACCCGCCCATCGCCACCCACCCGACCCCGTCGAACGCCAGTCCGTCGCCCGCCACGGCAAGGGGAGCCGCATGACGACCACCGTCGAATCACCCGATCTGATCGGCCCCGAGGAGCACGACGGAGCCGACGG
>DASZJN010000271.1:0-6847 GCA_035948045.1 Acidimicrobiales bacterium
GTCTCCGCCACCAACCGGGCCGTCTCGTCCAGGTCGGCCGGAGTGGCCAACGGGTAGGGGATGGCATCGACATCGGCACAGAGGTCGATGCCGATGATGTCGGCCCCCTCGCGGGCGAGCCTCACGGCGTGGCTCCGGCCCTGACCCCGGGCCACACCGGTGATCAGCGCGACCGAGCCGGCCATCCGACCGGGGCGCCCCGACCGTGGGGGCGACGCGGGCGTCACGAGGCCGCCCCGACGCCGGCAGGGATGAGGCCGGCTGTGCCTCCGGCGATGTCCATGGCCCGCCGGCGGCCTTCGAGGACCGCCTCGAGCACCCCCCGCGGCGCCACGCAGTCGCCGGCTCGGAGGGTGCCGGGCCGGGCCAGGTAGAGAGCCTCGTCGGGGAGCCGGTGGCCGCAGTCGACCAGGGCCCCGCACTCCACCGTCCGCCGCTCGCCGGTCCACACGTCCTCGAGGACCGCGTGCCCCCCCTCGACGCCGCGCAGGAGGGCCCGCAGCTCGCGTCGCACGCCGGCCCGCTGCAGCCGGGTGTTGGCGTCGGCCAGATCCCCGCTGAGCGAGAGCAGCGTGCCGGCGATCTGGTCGGGGGTGACGATGGACACGGTGAGCCCCGATGCCGCCAACCACTCGGCGATGCCGACGCCGATCGGGCCCCCGATGGGGTCGTGGACGACGACCGGACCGCCCCCGAGGCTCCCCGACCCGTCGGTCAGCACGGTCAGGACGTCGACCACCGGACACGATCCGTCCACGGGAAAGGCAGGGGGCGCGGGGAGGGACCCGGTGGCCAGCACCACCTCCGCGCCGCCGGCCCGGGCCGTGTCGAGGTCGGCTTCGGTCGCCACCACGCCGGTCTCGATGGCGACCCCCTGGATCCGGCACTCGGCGATCAGCCACTCGGTCAGATCGGCCAACCGCTGGCGCCCCGGTCCCACCGCCGCGGCCCGCAGGGCCCCCCCGGGTCGATCGGAACGCTCGACGACCCGAACGCGGTGACCGCGGGCCGAGAGGACCCGGGCGCACTCGAGCCCGGCCACCCCGGCCCCGACGACCATGACCTCCCGGCATCGCCCGTCGGTCCCGTCGGTCACGGCCTCGGTGGTCTCGTGCCCGCTGGCCGGTTCGCCCACACAGCTCACGAGGGGGTTGCGGTTGTCGCGCACCCGGCAGGCCTGGTTGCAGAGGATGCAGGGACGCGCCCGAGCGGCGTCGCCCCGGCGCACCAGCGCCACCAGCCGGGGCTCGGCGATCTGGGACCTGGTCATCTCCACCAGGTCGCAGACCCCGTCGTCGAGGGCGCTCTGGGCCGCACCCGCCTCGGTCACGCTGCCCTGCAGGACCACCGCGGCGCGCCCGTCCGCCGCCTGGCGCATCTGCCGGCACAGATCGACGTTGAAATTGGCCGGGGTGTGGGCATCGGGGCGATAGGCCGACGCCGAGTACGGGCCGCCGCGGACCACCACCACCAGATCCACCCGATCGGCCACGGCACCGACCTGCCCGGCTGCCTGCTCGGGCGTGACGCCGGCCCAGGGCGCCAGCTCGTCGCAGCACAGGCGGAGGGCAACGATGCGATCGGGGCCGACAACGTCCCGGACCGCCTCGAGTACCTGGGTGGTCAGGCGCAGAGGGTCCGATCCGTACTCGTCTGAACGCTGGTTGGTGAGCCCCGAATGGAACTGGCGGAGCAGAGAGCAGTAGCCGGCGTCGACCTCGACCCCGTCGAGGCCCGAATGCACCGCCAGCCGGGCTGCACCGGCGAAGCCGAGGACCAGTGCCTCGATGTCCTCCCGCTCCATTTCCACCGGCATCTCGCGGCTGACCACGTCGGCCACCCGCGACGGGGCCCACATCGCCGATTGCGAGTAGGCGCTCGAACCCTGGCCGCCCGAGTGGCCGAGCCCGGCGAGGACCAGGCTCCCGTGCCCGTGGCAGGCGTTGGCTACGTCGCTCCACCCTGGCCCGCACGCCTCGGCCAGCGGGGCCCGCTCATAGGGCCAGTCCGACGGATGGACCGACGCCGTCTCGGTGACCACGATGCCGGCTCCGCCGGCCGCCCGGGCCCGGTAGTAGGCCACATGGCGGTCGCTCACCTCGCGACGGCGGGCCAGGTTGGTCTCGTGGGGACCGAACACCACCCGTGAGGGAGCGGTTCGCCCAGCCACCTCCACGGGATCGGTCAGGCTGGCCACCGCTCAGTCCCGTCGCAGGTCGCGGCCCGAGCCGGCCAGAGGGCTCTCGTCACAGGCCCGGTCGGGCCGACGGGGGAGCATGGCCACGGCCACCCGGCGAGGTCGGCGCGAGTGGTCGAGCGATGGCTTGGGCGGATCGGCATCTCCTCGTACGGCCAGCGAGTGCTCACCATGACCAAGGACACACTCGGGGTCGGGGCCATCGAGGGGGAGCCCGGTGAAGAACTTGGCGGCCATGCAGCCGCCCCGGCAGGCGTCGTAGTGGCCGCACGATCCGCAGGCCCCAGCCGACTGCGGCCGGCGCAGCTCGGTGAACAGGTCCGAGTGGCGCCAGACCTCGGCGAAACCACCGGGCGACCGGACGTTCCCGGCCAGGAACTGGTCATGGATGGCGAAGGGGCAGGCGTAGACGTCTCCGACCGGATCCACCAGGCAGACCACCCGGCCGGCACCGCACAGATTCAACCCGGGTAGCGGATCGCCGTAGCCGGCCAGATGGAAGAACGAATCGCCGGTCAGGACGTCCTCACCATGGGACACCAGCCAGTCGTAGAGGACCCGTTGCTGACCGGCGGTGGGATGGAGCTCATCCCACACATCTGCGCCGCGTCCCGAGGGCCGGAGCCGGGTGAGGCGGAGTTGGGCGCCGTGTCGGTCGGCCAGCGCCTTGAAGGCATCGAGCTGGTCGATGTTCTCTCGGGTGACCACCACCGAGAGCTTGAAGCCGACGAAGCCGGCATCGGCCAGGCGGCCCATGGCGGTGATGGCGGTGGCATAGGACCCGGCACCGCGCACGGCGTCGTTGACCGGCGCGGTGGCCCCGTCGAGAGAGACCTGCACATCCACGTAGTCGCTGGCCGCCAGCCGAGTAGCGACCTCGGCGGTGATGCGCGACCCGTTCGTCGAGAACTTCACGCCGACGTGGTGGTCGGTGGCGTACTCCACCAATTCCCAGAAATCGGAACGGACCGTGGGCTCCCCGCCTCCGATGTTGACGTAGAAGATCTGCATGCGCTCGAACTCGTCGATGATCGCCTTGCACTCGCTGGTCGTCAGTTCGTTCGGGTCGCGGCGGCCCGAGCTGGAGAGGCAGTGCACGCAGGCCAGATTGCAGGCATAGGTCAGCTCCCAGGTCAGGCAGATCGGCGCGTCCAGGCCTCGCTCGAACTGGTCGATCAGTCGTCCCACCGGGGCCGGGGCAGGGGCATCGGCGGTCGGCGCCGTGGCCAGCGTCACGACGCCTGCCGTTCGCAGATCATCCCTGACCGGGCCAGGGTGGCCAGGGCCCGCTCATAGGCCCCGAACTCGGCCGCGGTGACCCCGGCGGCCCGGCAGGCGTCGTGCCCGGTGGGCTGGTCGCCCAGTCCCTCCACCACGGCCAGCAGTGTCCGGCTCTTCAGGAACGAGAGCCGGCGGGTCCCGAAGTGGTAGGCCAGTGCCCCGAACGACTCCGGTCGCAGGGACACCTGTGGATTGAGCATCCAAGGACGCGAACCGTCGAACGTCAGGTCTCCGTCAGGGTGCTGGGTGGTGGGCATCGGCGGGGGCTCGGGCTGGTCGGTGGCTGACGCCGGGGCCTAGTAGACGCCGCACATGCCGTCAATGGAGACGTCCTCGACCAGCAGGTCCTCCTCGACCAGGCCGTCATCGTGGATGGCAGCGGCCCCGGCGGGGGCCGGATCGTGGGTCTGGTCATCCCGGGCCGTGGCCTCGTGCTCGGTGGTGGTGACGGTCATGGGACCTCCCCGGTTAGGGCCGGCCGGAGCCGGGAGATTGGCGATGGGTTTCAATTTATAGCACCGAATGCCAAAATGGAAGCCAAATGACCAGGACTGCACGCCATGGGGCCGACGGCCCCCCTGCGGTTGCCCGCGGGCGACGCCCGGCCACGTCCCGCGAGAACGTGGCCCGGGCCGCCCTCGACCTCTTCAATCGGCAGGGATATGACGAGACCACCGTGGATGAGATCGCCGCCGCCGTCGGAGTGAGCCGGCGCACGTTCTTCCGCTACTACGACTCCAAACGGGAGGTGGTGTGGGGGGAATTCGATGCCGAGCTCGTCCGGTTGGAGGAAAAGCTGGCCTCGGCGTCCACCGACGAGCCGATGATGGACGTGCTCCGGCGTGCGGTGGTGGCCACCAACCGGTTCGGTGCGGGCGAGCTCGACGAGCTCCGTATCCGGATGGGCCTGATCAGCTCGGTCCCCACCCTGGTGGCCCACTCGGCGGTCCGCTACGCCGAATGGTGCGACGTGGTGGCCGGCTTCGTGGCCGGCCGGATCGGCGGGGCACCCGACGACCTCGGGCCCCAGACGGTCGCCCGGGCCGCACTCGGCGCGGCGATGGCCGCCTTCACCTGCTGGGCCCGCTACGACACCGACGATCTCACCGGAGAGGTGGATCGGGCGTTCCGGCTGTTGGCTACCGGATTCGACGAGGACCGCCTCCGGGGATGACCTCAGGGACGGAAGGGGCCGGAGTTTCAGCTCGACGGGGCCGTGCGGATGGCGCGATGCTGGGGCCCGAGCCATTCGACGCCCCGGTGGGTGTCGTCACCAGGGGAGGACGACCCAAATGAAGATTCGCGCTGCTGTCTGTTCCGGGCTCCACGAGCCGTGGAAGGTCGAAGAGGTCGATGTCGAGCCCCCCGGACCTCACGAGGTCCTGGTGAAGATGGCCTATGCGGGCCTGTGCCACTCCGACGAGCACCTCCGCACCGGCGACATGAGCGCGGCGCCCGAGGTCCTCCAGGTCTTCGGTGTCGAGTCGATGTTCCCGATGATCGGCGGCCACGAGGGCGCGGGAATCGTCACCGAGGTGGGGCCGGCCGTGGAGACGCTGGCCGTAGGCGACCATGTGGCCTCCTCGTTCATCCCGGCATGCGGTCGTTGCTTCTGGTGCGCCTCCGGGCGTCAGTACCTCTGTGACATGGGCATGGCCATCCTGGCCGGGCCCATGATGAGCGACGGACAGTGGCGCCACAGCCTCGACGGCCAGCACGTCAACCGGATGACCCAGCTCGGCACGTTTTCCGACTCGGTGCTGGCCAACGAGGCGTCGTTGGTCAAGATCGACCCGGGTGTGTCCCTGAAGGCCGCGGCCCTGATCAGTTGCGGCATCTCCACCGGCTTCGGTTCCGCCGTCGACCGCGCCAAGGTGAAGCCGGGCGAGACGGTCGTGGTCGTGGGGTGCGGCGGCGTGGGATCGGGTGCCATCCAGGGGGCGAAGATTGCCGGCGCCCGCTACGTGATCGCGGTGGACCCGCTGCCCTTCAAGGTGGAGAAGGCCAAGCAGATCGGCGCCACCCACGGAGCGGCCTCGATCCTCGAGGCCAACCTGATGATCCCCGAGCTGACCGAGGGGCGGATGGCCGATGTGGTGATCCTCACCCCGGGCGTCCTCACCGGCGACCTCGTGGCCCCGGCCATGCAGCTGGCGTCCAAGGACGGCCGGGTGGTGGCCACCGCCATCGCCCCGTTCAATCAGAACGAGGTGAGCCTCAATCTGTTCAACCTGGCCATGTTCAACCAGGCGCTGCTCGGGACGGTGTTCGGCTCCTGCAGCCCCCGGGTGCAGATCCCGAATCTGCTCCGCCTGTACCAGGCCGGCCTCCTCGAAGTGGACGGCCTCGTGACCCAGGAGTACAGCCTCGATCAGGTCCAGAACGGCTATGACGACCTGGCGGCTGGTTCCAACGTCCGCGGCGTGGTGAAGTTCGACACCTGAGTAGGAATTCCCCTCCGGTCGCCGCTATCCCCCCGAGGGAACAGCCGCGCAGGCCGCAGCGCCGCACGGGTCGGTGACCAGCCCCGACAGCAGGAACGTGGCTCCTTGCCATTGGGCACTCGGCTGGGCGCGGGGGACTCCGTGGGGATCGGGGCCCGCCCGATTGGGCGTGTTGGTCAGGGGCGGCGGGGGAGTGCCGCTGTCCCAGACGAACAGCGCCGAACCTTGGAAGATCGGCGTGGCGATGGGCGTGATGCCGTAGAACGGAACCGCGTCAGGTGAGCGACCGGTGGCCAGCGCCGGCTGGTGGATCGGGGCGCCGATGGTCCGGGCTTCGGTCTCCGTGGCGATGTTGGCCACCTGGTGGTCGCCGAATGCCTCCTCCAACAACACCTGGTGCGCCGGAGTACCGGGCAGGGGATGGTCGGTCATGAACTGGGCATAGCCGTCGGCTTCGGAGCGATCCCAGAGCATCTGAATCAAACCGAGATCGATCTGCTGGGTGAGCTTGTCGGGATAGCTCCCGTTGAGCACGGACTCGAAGGGATCGAAGTCGACGCTCCGGTTGAGCAGCAGTGAGTAGTCCATGCCCGGCACCCCGAGGACGGACCGCGTGAACTCCTGGGAGACAGCGGTCAGGGCTCCCCCCTGGATGCCGCCCTGACTGTTCCCGTAGTACGAGAGACTGCTGGCGGTGTCGATGACCGGATGCGAGGAACCGGCCACGAAGGCAGGGCTCGAGACGAATCCGGCCGGGCTGGTCATCAACCGCCCCAGATACAGGAAGTCCAGCATTCCCTGTTGGCCGCGGTCGGGGAGGATGCGGAACCGCGAAAGATCGGTGAGGATGTTTGCATCGGTGGCCACGTCCTGGCTGGCCAGTCCCAACCAGTCCGTGCCGCAGACGACGAAGTTGCCCACCGTG
>DASZJN010000272.1:0-2759 GCA_035948045.1 Acidimicrobiales bacterium
CGACCCCGTGGCGAGGTAGAGCCGCCACGCTCCCTCGTCACCGAGGCCGAGAGCCCAGCAGGTTGCCGCCTTGATGGGCGACACATGGCTGACCACGACGACCGCTCCCGGGCCGCGGGCCCCCTCCCCGTCGGTGGCAAACAGGTCCTCGCAGGCTGACCGCACCCGCGATCCTGCTTCGCTCAGACTCTCGCCGCCTGGAGGTCGGTAGTCGGGGTCCGACCTCCACCTGGTCCACACCTCGTCGGGCACCGACCCCAGCGGACGCCCGTCGAACTCCCCGTAGTCCACCTCGATCCATCGATCGTCGATCTCGACCGGCAAGCCGGTGCCGAGCGCCTCGGCGGTGTCACGCGCCCGGGCCAGCGGGCTCGAGATCAGTCTGGTGGCACCCGCCACCGACGGGCCGGCGGCTTTGGCCTGGGTCAGACCTCGCTCCGTCAGGGGGGCGTCGATCCGCCCCAGCAGGAGGCCGTCGGCATTGCCGGTCGACTCGCCATGGCGCACGAGGATCAGCATCGGAGGAGGTCCCGGGCGGCCACCGGCTCAGTGGACCAGGATGCGATCGCACTGGGGACAGGTGGCGAACTCCCCGGGTGCCAGGTGGCGAATGCGCTCGAACTCGACCGAGGGGAGCGTCAAATGGCAACCGTCGCACCGGTCTCCCACCAGGCGGGCCGCCCCCACCCCTCCGAGGCGGGCACGCAGTTTCTCGTAGCGCGCCGCCAGGTCGTCGGGCAGGCGGGAGGCGCTCTCTGCCCGGAGGCGCTCCTCCTCCGCGATCGAGAGGCGGATCTCCCCCTCCGCCTCGTCGATGGCCACGCTGAGCCGGCCAGCCTCGGCCGCGAGGGAGGAGGCGGCCGCCTCGTGTTCCACCAGCAGCGAGTCGAACGGCTCTTCCTCCTCGAGGAGGGCGATCTCCTCCTCCTCGAACTGGGCCTGCCGAGCGCTCAAGTGGTGGACCTCGTGGTCCATCGCCTGCAGATCCCGGGAGGCCGAGACCTCTCCCGACTCCATCCTCTGTTCGATCTCGTGCCGCCGCTTGGCCGCGGCCTCGATGCGCTCCTCCAGGAGACGCTGACGGCCAGCCAGATCATCGACCTGGGTCTTCACCTCCACCGCCGCCGCCTCGAGTGAGCGTTGGCGCTTCTCGACCTCCCGCAGCTCCAGCCGTTCGGGAAGGGTGTCGATCCGGTGCCGCAGCTGATCGAGGGCGGTGTCGTGCTCCTGCACCTCGATGAGGGTGTCGAACGGGTCGGCCATGGCTACTCCTCGCCCTCTCGGCCGGTCATCCGGACCCCAGAGGCCTCGATCAGACTACGGGCCGCCACCAGTGCACCGGCCAGCGCCTCATCGGCCATGCGTCGGGCAGCCTCCCAGGTGAACCACGCCACGTCCTGGCTCTCTCCGGCTGCGGGTGATGGTTCGGCATCGGGGGCCCACACCAGGTAGCGGAGGTCGAGATGGACGTGCTGGCTGGCCGCCGAGTGGACATCCACGTGGATCAGCGCGGGGCCGTCCTCCGGGTGGGCGACCTCCAATCCCGTCTCCTCGACGCATTCGCGGATGACCGCCTGCTCCGGCGTCTCCCCGGGCTCGATGTGGCCGCCGGGCTGGATCCACCGGTGCAGCCGACGGTGCCGGTGCAGGACCACCCCGCGCCGACCGACGGCGATGGCCGACGAGGTGACGTGGGTGAGGTCGTCATCCTCGTCGAAGGGGCGAGCCAGCCGGTCGAGCTCGGCCGCCATGATGGCCATCGAGAGCGACTCCCGACCGTCCCCGGCTCGATGGGAGTCAAGATCGGCCCGCAGCCGGTCGACCGCCGCCGGCATCCCCTGAGACGGGCCCTGACCTGCGGCAATTGGCCTGGCAGGATCGCTGGAGGTGGCCGTCGGACAGCGGGTGGGGCGGTCGGATCCGATGGGACCGAGGGCCAGCTCAGGCAGACTTGCGACGCTGGCGGTGGATCCGACGCCGCTCACGCTCGGTCGTCCCCCCCCAGATGCCCTCGCGCTCCCGGTTGGCCAGGGCATGCTCGAGGCAGGCTTCGCGCACCGCGCACTGGTCACAGATGTCCTTGGCCTCACCCGCCTCCTCATCGGAGACGGGGTAGAACACATCTGGATCGATGCCCCGGCAGGCTGCGTGCTTGCGCCAGGTGGCACTCATGGGAACGTCACTTCCTAGTTACTGTTGGGAACTGGTCTCACCGCACATGTGGGCCACGATGACCTGCGAATACGGCGGTCTGCGGGCGAAAAACAGGCGGAGCAAACAGTATGGCTCAGCAGAGGCCGCAATGTCCACATCCGACCGCCACTTTCTGTGGTACGGGGGACCCTTCCCACGACGCCGGGACTCGAACCCCCTGGTCAGCCGATTCCACCGGGCCGAGGCCCCCGGAGGTGGGCCGCCGGCATCCCCCGACCTGTCTAGGATCGGCCGACATCGAGACCCCGAGGCCTGGTCCGAAGTCCGCCTACGACCGATTTTGAACACCCATTTTGAAGGAGTCCACCCATGCCGTCAGAACCGCTCCAGGGCAAGTCCATCGTGGTGACCGGGGTGACGGGCCAGGTGGCGGAGCCGGTGGCCAGGGCCCTGGCCCGAGACAATGACGTGGTCGGAGCGGCTCGGTTCAAGGACGAGTCCGCTCGCCTGCGGCTGGAGGCGGCCGGGGTCCGATGCGTCCCGATCGACCTGGCCACCGGCGACGTGGGAGGCCTTCCGGTCGATGCCGACTACGTGATCAATTT
>DASZJN010000273.1:0-6795 GCA_035948045.1 Acidimicrobiales bacterium
CGACCATCACCCAGCCCGCAGCAGATTTCCGTTGGAGGACAGAGGAAGACCCTGCCAGTCGACGCCCCACTTCATGGCATCCGGATCATCGAATGCTCGGCGCTGGGACCCGCCGCCAGCACCATGCCGCTGGTCGACCTCGGGGCCGAGGTGATCAAGGTCGAGCCCCTGTCCGGCGACTACATCCGGGAGATGACCTGGCCCATCGTCGAAGGCGTCTCGCTCATGCACCTCCACATCAACCGGGGCAAGCGCAGCATCGTGATGGACCTCCGTAACGACGAGGACGTGGCCACCTTCAAGGAGCTGGCCATGACGGCCGATGTGGTCGTCGAAGCCATGCGGCCGGGAGGTCTTGCCCGGCGCGGCCTCGGCTACGACCAGTTGAGGGAACTGAACCCGAGACTGGTCTTCTGCACCATCTCGGGCTACGGCATGACCGGTCCGTACCAGAACCTTCCCGCCCACGGGATCGCCTTCGACACCTGGGCGGGGATCGTCTCGCCCCAGGTCAATGCCGAGGGCTTCGCCTATCTTCCCGAGCACGCCTCTATGGGAATCCACGCCGGACCGCTGTTCGGGGCCCTCGGGATCGTGGCGGCCGTGCTCCGCGCCAAGTCGACCGGCGAGGGCTCCTTCCTCGAGGTGGCCCAGTCGGATGCCGCCGCCGCCATGGACTGGTACCGGAGCGAGACCTGGCGCGCCTACGAGCGGCCCGAGTCAGAGGTGACGGGGAACAAGGCCGACGGATACGAACGACGCGAGCCGGGCACGGCCGGCATGGTGGAGGGCGTGCGCTACCAGGTCTATGAGGCCAAGGACGGGAGGTACGTCCTCTTCATGGCCTCCGAACAGACCTTCTGGAAGAACTTCTGCGAGGCCGTCGACCGCCTCGACATGTTCGAGCGGTGGCCGGGGTCGAAATTCGCCGACCACGCCCGCAACAACGTCGAGATGCGGCGCGAGCTGCGCGACATCTTCCGCACCCGGACGGCCGAGGAGTGGATCGACTTCGGGGTGACGGCCAACTTTCCCGTCAGCCCTGTCAATTCTCCCCGAACCATCGCCGAGGATCCCCAGTTCATCGATCGGTTCCACTGGTACTCCACAGAGCAGCTGGGGGCCGAGCAGCTCCCGACACCGCTGAAGTTCGTGGGTGAGGAACTCCCGATCCCGTCCCATGCCCCCACCGTGGGTCAAGACACCGAAGCGGTGCTTCACGATGTCCTCGGATGGGACGACGAGCGCATCGCCGAGTCCCGCGCCCGCGGCGGTCTGGGTGGCCGACGCTCCTAGTCCCGCACCGCCGTGCCCACGGTGTGCGTTCGGTCCCGGGGGTCTCGATCGGGCTGAGCGTTAGGATCCGGTGATGCCTCCGGTCAAGACCAGACTGCCCGCCATCGAGGGTTGGTTCACGCTCGACGAAGACGCCCCCGCCCTCCTGGGCAGCCGGTGCACGTCATGCGGAAACTTCGCCTTTCCGAAGGAGACGTTCTTCTGCCGGAATCCGGAGTGCCAGGGCAAGGAGTTCGCCGAAACCGAGCTGAGCCGGACCGGCACCATCTGGTCCTACACGGACGCCCGCTACCAACCTCCGAAACCGTACGAGGCGGCCGACCCCTACACTCCCTTCGCCATCGCCGCCGTCGAGCTAAGCGCCGAACGGATGGTGGTGATGGGCCAGGTCGTGCCGGGGGTGGGGGTGGACGAGCTGACCGTCGGAAGCGAGGTGGAGCTCGTGCTCGACACCCTGTACGAGGACGACGAACACGAGTACCTGGTGTGGAAGTGGCGACCCCGATCGGGAGCGACCGGAGGGGGTCGGTCCGATGCCTGAGCCCAAGAGCGTGGCCGTGTTGGGCGCGGGGATGCACCCGTGGGGCAAGTGGGGGCGCAACTTCGTCGAGTACGGCCTGGCTGCCGCCCTCGACGCGTTGCACGAAGCTGACCTGGCCTGGACCGACGTCCAGTACGTCGCCGGGGCCGACACCATCCGCAACGGCTACCCCGGCTTCATCGCCGGGGCGACCTTCGCCCAGGCGCTCGGTTGGACCGGAGCCCGGGTGTCGTCGGCCTACGCCGCGTGCGCCTCGGGGGCACAGGCCATCAACAACGCCCGGGCCCAGATCCTGGCCGGCCTGTGTGACGTGGCCCTGGTGGTGGGGGCGGACACCACACCCAAAGGCTTCTTCACCCCGGTGGGCGGCGATCGCAGGGACGACCCCGACTGGTTGCGCTTCCACCTGATGGGAGCGACCAATCCGACCTATTTCGCCCTCTATGCCCGCCGGCGCATGGAGCTGTTCGGCGCCACCGAGGCTGACTTCGCCGCCGTCAAGGTCAAGAACGCCAGGCACGGGCTCGAGAACGTCAATGCCCGTTACCGCAAAGAGGTCACCGCTGAAGAGGTGCTGGAGTCGCCCATGGTGGCCGATCCGCTGCGCCTGCTCGAGATCTGCGCCACGTCGGACGGCGGCGCCGCTCTGGTGCTGACCAGCATGGAGTTCGCCCGGCGGCACGCCGGGACCGAAGGCCTCGTCACCATCGACTCCGTCTCCACCGTGACCCCCCGCTTCCCCCAGACCATCATCGAGATGCCCAACTTCTCGACCGATTCGGCGGCCACGTCCGCCTCGATCGGTCCCACCTTCAAGCAGTCGGTGGCGCTGGCGGCGTACGAAGAGGCCGGCGTCGGGCCGGAGGACGTCAACGTGGCCGAGGTCTACGACCTCTCGTCGGCCCTCGAGCTCGACTGGTACGAGGACATCGGCCTGTGCAAGGAGGGCGAAGCCGAGCGACTGCTCCGCGACGGTGAGACCACCCTCGGCGGCCGGGTGCCGGTCAATCCGAGCGGCGGACTGTCGTGCTTCGGCGAGGCGATTCCCGCTCAGGCCATCGCCCAGGTGTGCGAGCTGGCGTGGCAGTTGCGGGGCAGGGCCACGGGGCGGCAGGTGGAAGGGGCCCGGGTCGGGATCTCAGCCAACCAGGGGCTCTTCGGCCATGGCTCGTCAGTCATCGTGACCAGGTAGGCGGGACCGCGGCACGTGCCCGCGGCCGTGTCGGGTCAAGGGTTGGTCAGCGGGTTGACCAGGACGATCTTCCCGAACTTCCCTCCGGCGGCAAACAGGTCGTAGGCCTCGGCCGCGGCGGCCATGGTCAAACGGGCCGCCACCGGCACGGTCACCGTGCCCTGCGCCAGCAGGCCGACGACGTGCTCGACAGCGCGGGTGACCGCGGCCTTCTCCTCCACGGCGCGGGACCTCAGGGTCGAACCCCCGATGGTTGACCGGCTCCCCATCAGGGACAGCAGGTTGAGCTCGACCATGGCCCCGGCCCCGACGCCGATCACCACGACGCGAGCACCGGCGGCCAGCGCCGGGAGGACGGCGGCCACTCCGGGAGCACCGACGAGCTCGAGCGACACGTCGTAAGGGCCGTGGTCGCCTACCCGGTCCGGCTCGATGACCGCGTCGGCCCCCAGGCCCGCCACATCGTCATGCCGCGCCACCGACCGGACGGACGCCACCACGTGCGCGCCCGCGGCGTGGGCCAGCTGGACGGCGGCCGTGCCCACGCCTCCCGCTGCCCCCGAGATCAGCACCCGGTCGCCGGCGCGCAGCTTGGCCTGCGTGAACAGGGCGTCGTGGGCCGTGCAGAAGGCCTCCGGGAATCCACCGGCCTGATCCCAGGCGATGCCGTCGGGCACCGCCAGCAGCGTGCTCTCCGGCACGGTGATCAGCTCCGCCTGTCCTCCCCCTCCGGCGAGGCCCATGACCCGGTCACCGATCGAGAAGCGGTTGGTCCCCCGTCCCAACCCCACGACCTCGCCGGCGAATTCCATGCCCGGTATGTCCTCCGGCCATCCGGCGGGCGCCGGATACAGCCCCAGGCGCTGGAGGAGGTCGGCCGCGTTGATCCCAGCCGCCGCCACCGACACCACCGCCTCCCCCTCGGCGGGGTGCGGATCGGGGTGTTCCCGCCATTCGAGCGCCCCCTCGACGATGGTGACGGCGTGCATCGGCCCACACTAGAGGGGCCTGGCAGCTGGTCCTCCCTCGCTCCGGAGGCGGTAGGTGAGATGCTGGTCCTGCGCCCTGCGGCGACAGGACGACCCCACGCTCGTAGTCTGGAGCCAGGAGGTCTTGGGCATGACAACCGCACCACTGCCGGAGGAGGAACACTCCTCGGATGAGCCAGTGGCTATCGATGTGACATTCGGCCACCCCATGGACGACGGCTTTCCCGGCCCCAGCGCCGGAATGGTGCTCCACCGGGTGCTGGCCAGCACGTCGCGCGCCTTCTTGCTGAACGACCTGACCTCCCAGCCGGTGGAGGAGGACACGCAGGACTGCGAGGCCGTGGATGCCGTGAGCGTCCGGACCGGCCCCCGGCCCCTGTGGGCCAAGACGGCTGCCTCCGCCCTGGACGACACCCAACGGGGAAAGACGGAGACCGACAGGATCCACCAGAGTCGGGTCGCCCTCCGCCGGATCCGGTCCAACCTGCGGACCTTCCGACTGGCACTCGACCCGGCGTGGGGCACCTCGCTCCGAGCCGAGTTGGCCTGGTACGGAGGCCGGCTGGGCGAGTCGCGCGATCTGCACATCATGGGCGAGATCGTCAGCGGTCAGGGCCCCGAGGTCATGGACCCCGAGCACGTCGCCCTCCTCCAATCCGTGGTCGACACACGGATGGCGGCGGCCATGGCCGGCATCGAGGCCGAGCGAGGCGGAGCTCGGCGATTCCAGCTGACCGAGCAGATGATGGTCCTGTGGAACGGCCCGGCCTTCAAGCCCAAGGCCAGCAGGCCCGCCGAGGAGGTGCTGCCGCCGATGCTGCACCGCGCCTGGCACGACCTCCGCGGCGCGTCCCGCACGGCCCGCAAGGACCCATCCGTTGCCAACCTGCACAAATTACGGATCCGGCTGAAGGACCTCCGGTACGGCTGCGAGACGGTGGCGCTCGTCGAGGGGGGCCCTGCCCGCAAGACGGCCAAGGCGGCCGAGCGGCTCCAGAGCAAGCTCGGGGACCTTCACGACGCGTGGTTCTCGATCAGTTGGCTGGAGGACCTGGCCCGGACCCGACCGGATCTCGCCGAGCCCATCGGTCAATTGGTGCTGGCTCAACACGACGCCGCCACCTCCGCCCGCACGGGTTGGAAGCGCGAGCTGAAGGAGATCGAGCGCCGGTGGAGGCGCTGGCAGAGTTGATCGGTGACGCACCCGCCCGGACGGCGGGCGGCGGATCGGCGGGAGCGACTATCCAGGTGCCTGGTTGACCCCGATGTGGTTCGATTCCCACAGCTTGACGCCCCCGAGGATCCCGGCGGTGTTGTCGACGATGGTCACGTCGCCATCGAGTTGGTCGCGATCGACCCGACGGGAGTTCCCTCCGCCGATGTAGAGGTGGTCGAAGAACATGAGCGCCCGCAGATTGACGATGGCCCGGTGCACACGCTTGTTCCAGCGCTCCTCGCCGATCTCCTTGCGCGTCGCCTCTCCCAGCTGATCGTTGTAGGTCTCGCCCTTCCGGAACGGTTGATGGGCGATCTCGAGATGGGGCATGAGCTGACCCTGATAGAACAGGCCGGATCCGAATCCGGTGCCCAGGGTGATGACCAGCTCGAGCCCGTTGCCGCACACCACCGCCGCGCCCTGGATGTCAGCGTCGTTGGCCACCTTGGTTGGGAGCTCGAAGGCCCGGGACAACGCCGACGCCAGGTCGAACCCCGCCCACAGCGCTGCCAGCCCCGGGTCCACCGCACTCCCCGGCCCGCTCTTGGTCGAGAAATGCGGGGCGGACAGGACCAGACCGTCGCGCACCATGCCCGGGAACCCCACCGAGGCTCGCTCCGCGGCCGGCAACGGCGCCGCCAGCTTGGTCAGCACGGACACCAGCTTGGCCGGGGGCAACGGGTAGGTGGTGGGGACCTTCACCCTGTCGGCCACCATGGCGCCTCCGGCGTCGAGGACGGACGCCTTCAGGCCGGTGCCGCCGATGTCCACCGCCAGGGTGAACGGATGGCGGGCCTCGGCCGAATCCCCTGGCTCCGGCTGGTCGCTGGCCCGACCGCCGGGCCCCTTCGATTGCTCGTCGTCGCTCATGGCCACACGCTAGGCCCCCCGACCGTGCCACAGTCGCACTCACGGAGCCGTTGCCATTAGCGTCGACCTCCGTGACCGATCAGCCCTGGCCCGGAGATGCCTGTTCCCTCGTCGATGCATTCCGGGCCGGAACCCTCAGTCCGAGCGAGGCCCTCGGTGCGTCGCTGGCGGCCATCGACTCCTCGGACCTCAACGCCTTCAGCCACGTGGACGTCCAGGCTGCGCGCAGCACTGCGGCACAGGCCGACGTCTCCCTCCCCTTCGGTGGGGTGCCCATCGGCATCAAGGAGCTCGAATCGGTTGACGGTTGGCCCGCCACCGAAGCCTCGCTCGTGTTCAAGGATCGCATCGCCGACCACGACTCCACCCAGGTGGCCCGGTTGCGGGCGGCCGGGGCCGTTCTGGCCGGCCAGACCACTGCCTCCGAATTCGGCGGCATCAACTGCACCCCTACCAAGCTGCACGGAACCACTCGCAATCCCTGGAACCTCGAGCGGACCCCGGGTGGGTCGTCGGGCGGTTCTGCAGCCGCCGTAGCCGGGGGGCTGATCCCGATTGCCAGCGGCGGCGACGGCGGGGGTTCGATCCGCATTCCGGCCGGGTTCACCGGGCTGTTCGGGCTCAAGTCGACCTTCGGCCGGATTCCGAAAGGGCCGGCGACCCTGCAGCCGCCGCTGACCGTGGTGGTGGG
>DASZJN010000274.1:0-8460 GCA_035948045.1 Acidimicrobiales bacterium
GCCCCCGCCGGTGGGGCGATCCTCGACCACGCCGACCACGACGGAGCCGTCGTCCGCCCCGTCGACCAGCCCGGCGGCCAGATGGGAGGCGACCAGCGGGCCCGGGACCAGGGCCCGGCCCAACTCCTCGAAGACCAGCGCGGCTTCGCCCAGCCCGAGCCCTACCCCGCCGGACGCCTCGGGCCGGGTCAGGCTGAAGACACCGGCCTCGGCCAGCCGTCGCCAGCCGGCCCGGTCGACGACCCGGTCGGCCCCTTCGGCGGCGCGGACCCGTTCGAGCGGGAATTCGCCCTGGCACAGGCGGCGCATGCCCTCGGCCAGCTCGGTCTGCAGTTCGGTCAGTTCGAAGTCCATGCCGTGGCGCCCCTCAGCTGTCTGTCGGCGGGTGGGGCGGGGTCATGCGACGGGTGACGGCGCGGCGCTCGGCACCGGCTCCTTGGGCAGGCCCAGGATCCGCTCGCCCACGATGTTCCGCTGGATCTGCGAGGTGCCGGCGGCGATGGTGAGCGAGATGCCCCGGAGCCAGTCCTCGACCATGGCGGCGGCGGGCAGCGGGCCGTGACCGTCGGCACCCTCGAGGTCGTCGGCGGCCAACCCGGCCCGGCCGAGCAGGGAGAGCGAGAACTCGCCCAGCTTGTGCCGGGTCTCCGAGTAGGCCAGCTTGAAGAACGTGCCACCGATGCCGGGGACGCCGGTCCGGGCGGCCTGGGACACGTTGCGCTTGGTGAGGGCCCACAGGGCGTCCAGCTCGGCGCGGAGGTGGCCGGCCTGGCTGCGGACGGCGGAGTCCGACCAGGCCCCGGTGCGCTGGGCCAGGGCCACCGTGGCCGAGAGCAGTTCGACGGCTTCGAGGAGGTCCCCGACGAAGGCGGTGCCCCGTTCGAAGCTGAGCGTGACCATGGTGACCCGCCAGCCGTCGTTCTCGTCGCCGACCCGGTTGGCCACCGGGACGCGCACCTCGTCGAGGAAGAGCTCGGCGAACTCGGTGGATCCGGCGATGGTGGTGAGCGGTCGGATCTCCACCCCGGGGCTGTCCATGGGCAGGATGAGCCACGAGATGCCGCGGTGCCGGCTGTCGTCGGCCCCGGTCCGCACCAGCAGCTCGCAGTAGTCGGCCACTTCGGCATGGGACGTCCAGATCTTGGACCCGTTGACCACGTAGTGGTCGCCGTCCCGGATGGCGCGGGTGCGCATGGAGGCGAGGTCGCTGCCGGCGTCCGGTTCGGAGAAGCCCTGGCACCAGACCTCGTCGCCGTTGAGGATGGACGGCAGGTACCGCTGGCGCTGTTCCGAGGTCCCCTCGGCGATGATGGTCGGGCCGGCGTGGAGCAGCCCGACGAAGTTGACCCCGACGTAGGGGGCGTGGGCCCGCTCGAGCTCCTCTTTGAAGATGAGCTCCTCGACCGGCGTGGAGCCCCGCCCGCCGCCCTCGACGGGCCAGTCCACCCCGGCGTACCCGGCGTCGAAGAGCAGCCGCTGCCAGTGGGTGTCGTAGGCGCGGCGACCGGGCCAGTCCTCGGCCGACGGCTTGGGCGGCAGACCGGGCAGCGTGGCCGCCAGCCATCCGCGCAGCTCGCCGCGGAACGCTTGCTCGGCGTCGGTGTAGCGCAGATCCATGGGGGTGGCCTAGGCCCCGTGGATCACTTGAAGTCGAGGTCGTAGAGCTTGATGGCGTTGCCCCTGACGATCTTGTAGATCTGTTCGTCAGTGAGGTCCTTCATCTGCTTCTCGGCGATCTGGCGGGTCTGGGGCCAGGTGGAGTCGGAGTGGGGGTAGTCCGACTCGTAGGTGATGTTGTCCACCCCGATGGAGTCCACGTTCTTGAGGCCGAAGGCGTCGTCGAAGAAGCAGCCGTAGATCTGGCGGTGGAAGTAGGTCGAGGGCGGCTCGGGCACGATGTCGGCCACCCCGCCCCATCCCCGGTTCTCCTCCCACACGTTGTCGGCGCGCTCGAGGATGTACGGGATCCAGCCGATCTGGCCCTCGGCGTAGGCCAGCTTGAGGTCGGGGAAGCGCACCAGCACGCCGGAGAACTTGAAGTCGACCATCGAGTAGGTGGCATTGGAGTGCGTCAGGGTGGAGCCGACGGCCGGGGGGGCGTCGGCCGAGGTGGACGGCATCTTCGACGACGAGCCGATGTGCATGTTCACGATGGTGCCGGTCTCCGCACAGGCCCGGAAGAACGGGTCCCAGTAGTGGTCGGGGTCGTGCACGGAGGGCAGACCCAGGAACGGCGGGATCTCGCTGAAGCAGACGGCGCGGACGCCGCGGGCCGCGTTGCGCCGCACCTCGGCCGCGGCCAGCTCGGCGTCCCAGAGGGGGATGAGGGTCAGGGGGATCAGCCGGCCCTTGGCCTCGGGCCCGCACCATTCGTCGACCATCCAGTCGTTGTAGGCCCGGACGCACAGCAGCGCCAGCTCCTTGTCCTCGGCCTCGGTGAAGGTCTGGCCGCAGAACCTGGGGAAGGTGGGGAAGCACAGCGAGGCCTCGAGGTGGTTGGTGTCCATGTCCTCGAGCCGGGGCGCGACCTCGTAGGAGCCGGGGCGCATGTCCCCGTAGGTGACGCCCCGCATGGTGACCTCGTCCCGGGGCACGCCGACGGCGGAGTCCACCCGCAGCAGTGGTCGCTTGAGGTCCTCGTAGTACCACCAGTCGGTGGGCACGCCCTCGGAACCGGGGACGACGGTGAGCTTGCCGCCGATGAAGGTGATCTCCCCCATGGGGGCGCGGACCACCCGGGGCCCGACGTCGTGGTACTTCTTGGGCAGGCGGTCGATCCAGACGTTGGCGGGCTCCACCACGTGGTCGTCCACGGAGATGATCATGGGCATGTCGGCCATGATGCGCAGTGTACCCATTGTTCTGACGGTGCATCAGGTGGCGCCGCCGGTGGCGCCGGGCACTGATCCGGTCAGACCATGGCCACCCCGCCGTTGGGCCGGAGCACCTGCCCGGTCATGAAGCGGCCGGCCTCGGAGGCCAGATAGAGGACGGCGGCGGCGATGTCCTCGGGCTCGCCGATCGAGCGCAGCGGCGTGTGCCTGCGCATGGGGCCGACCACCGCCTCCTGCATGGCCTCGTCGATGGTGCCGTCGGGACGGACGAAGTACCGCCCGGTCATCCCGGTGAGGACGAAGCCGGGCGCCACGGCGTTGACCCGCACACCCTTCTTCCCCACTTCCACAGCCATCGACTTGGTCATCTGGACCACGCCGGCCTTGCAGATGGCGTAACTGGCGATGTCGGGGCTGGGTGCGTCGGCGGCGGCGGACGAGGCATTGATGATGCTCCCCCCCTCGGCCTGGGTCACCATGACCCGACCGGCAGCCTGGCACCCGAAGAAGACGCCCTTCAGGTTGACCGCCAGGATGCGATCGAGGTCGTCCTCCGGCGCCTCGAGGAACGGGCCCTCCACCATGATGCCGGCGATGTTGCACCAGATGTGGATGCCGCCCCGGTCGCCGGCCACCCGTTGGGCCAGGGCGTCCACATCGGTGCGCACCGACACGTCCAGGGCCACCCCCTCGGCGGTGCCGCCGTTGGCCACGATCTCGTCCGCGGTGGCCTGGGCCGTGTCGCCCCGGATGTCGGCGCAGATGGCGGTGGCCCCGGCCCCGGCCAGCGCCAGGGCGCTGGCCTTCCCGATGCCGCTTCCGGCTCCGGTGACCACGGCCACCTTGCCGTCGACACGGAACGATTCGATGAGCGTGGTCGCTTGCATGCGCGTCTCTGCCTCTTGGTGATGGTCGGGTGCACTGCTGGCCGGGCATCTCCCGCCGGGGGAGAAGAGTAGGTCAGCGCACCGGAGACGGGGCGACGGTGCTCGAGGTTTGGGGGCCGAACGTCGTCATGCCCACCCGTGCGGGGAACGGCCGGGTGGGTCGCAGGATGTGGGCACGCGGTTCCGGCACCTCGGCCTGCGGGTTCTCGTTGGCGGACTTGAGCGCCGCGGTCAGGGCCCTCGACACGATGGCGGCGATCTTGGTGTGCCCCTCGTCGCCGGGGTGGATGCCGTCGGCCAGGAGGTCGGCGCGGATTATGGACATGCCGGCCACCAGGGACAAGGTGTGGTCCCCGCTCACGATCCGGTCACGGGTCACCATCTCGATGGCGTGGCGGATGTCGGCCAGGGAGGTGCCGAGCCGGTTGGGGACGTCCTCGGCCTCGGGGCGGATGACCGGGCTGATGACCACGATCGGGGTGGTCGGGTGGCCCTGGCGGATGACGTCGAGGAAGCCCCACAGCGCCTCGGTCACCATGCCCACGCTGTGGGGCGTGCGCATCCAGCAGCTGGCCCCGTAGGCGATGGTGATGATGTCGGCCCGCAACCCGGCGATGTGCTCGGCCGAGATGATCTCCCCCCGGGCCGCGGCGGCATAGCCCATGTTGAACAGATCGAGGCCGGCGGTCCGGGCCGCGATGGCGGCCCACCCTTGCGACGGTCCCGAGGCGATCCAGCCCTGGGTAGCCGAGTCTCCGTAGGCGATCCACCGGGGCAGGGCCGGGGCGGGGATGATGGCGCCCCGCACCGCGCTGACGGACTGGATGAGGGGTTGCATGCCCTCGGGAAGGTAGATGACGGCGCGATCCCCCGGGGGCGATGCGCCCAGGGGCAGTCGGACCAGGCCCTCGCCGAGCACGGCCTCCTCCTGCCACACGTTGCCGCCACCCCGCCACAGGGAGAAGGTGATGCCGGCGCCGTCGCCGCGGTAGCCCAGGTTCCCGGACGTCGTCCGGTAGGAGACGTCCACGGCCTCGGCGTCGCCGACCAGTTCGAGGCGGACACCGGCGGGGACGAGGGCCGAATGCCAGATGTCGGCGGGCAGCCGGGGCGCATCGGCCGGATCGGCCCGGGGGTACGGCGCCTCCCCGGTCGAGGGATAGGGCGCACCTCGCAGGAATGGTTCAGGTTGCTCCGGTCGCGGGCTCACCGCGTCGTTACTTCCATCCACAACTCCCTGCGCCCCTGATACCACTCTAAGTAGTGGTATGACCACTCTAACACGCAGTGTCGGGGTTTTCCTAGGCCGAAATCGGGCCGTTCCTAGGTCGAAATCGGGCCCATTCCCCGGTCGGATCTGCGGCGAATCGGCCGCCGGGGAGCGGCCACGTCCCCGGCGGCCGACGTGGAATATGGCCCGCCCACGGGGCCCCCGGGGTCGAGGAGAAGCCCAGGGGGAAGGATCAGGCTTCGGCGACCAGCGAGGCCAGCACCCGGGCCCGGTGCTCCGCCGCCGAGCCCCAGGCCGCCGACAACGCCCAGGCCCGCTTGAGGAAGAGGTGGAGGTCGCACTCCCACGTGTAGCCGATGGCCCCGTGGACCTGGAGGGACACCCTGGCCGCCTCCGTGGCGGCATCGGAGGCGTAGGCCTTGGCCACCGACGCCGCCCGGGATGCCGTGGGCTCGCCCTCGTCGAGCGACCACGCCGCCCCGTAGACGGCTGGCCGGGCGAACTCGAGGGTGACCTGGGCCCCGGCCAGCAGGTGCTTGACCGCCTGGAAGCTGCCGATGGGCCGCCCGAACTGATGGCGCTCCTGGGCGTGGTCGGCGGCCAGGGTGATCATCCGCTGGCTGAGCCCGAGGAGCTCGGCCCCGGTGGCCACGGCCGCCCGATCGGCGGTCCGACCGACCAGTGAGGCCGCCAGCGGCCCCGAGGCCACCCGACTCTCTTGACCAGGGGCCCACTGGACAGCAGCCAGGCGCCGGGTCGGATCGAGGGAGGGGACGGGCGTCACGGTGACGGAGTCCGGCTCCAGCACGTGGATCTCGGGGCCGTCAGGGCCGCCGGCGGCGGCCAGCACATAGAGATCGGCACCGTCGGCCCCGGCCACGGGGGTCGGACCCGGAGCCGGCGGCCCGACGGCGACGGCCATGCCTCCGGCTGCGATCGACTCCAGCCAATCGGACACCGGGGCCGTCGTAGCCCTGTCGGCGGCCGTCAGCTCGGCCAGCAGCGGAACGGCCAGGGCCGTGGTGTCGAGCAGTGGTTCGGGCAGGGCCACCCGCCCGGCTTCCTCGAGCAGGGGGACGAGGTCGACCAGGCCCAGTCCCAGGCCTCCGTGGGCCTCGGGGACCGAGGCGCCGACCACCCCCAGGGTCGCAAGTGTCTCCCAGCGGGGGGTCCGGGCCGCGGGAGCCGCGAAGGAGGCCCGGAGGTCATCGGTCGAGCACTCGTTGAGCAGGACCTGGCGCACGGCGTCCCGGAACTCGATCTGTTGATCGGTGAAGGCAAAGTGCACGGCGGCCCTCCGCCCCCTCAGCCCCGGGGCAGGCCGAGCATGCGCTCGGCCACCACGTTGCGTTGGATCTCGTTGGTGCCGGCATAGATGGGGCCGGCCAGGGCGAAGAGGTAGCCGTCGAGCCAGGGGGCGTCGGTGCCGCCGCCGTGCAGCTCGGCCCCGGGACCGAGCAGGTCCAGGGCGGCCCGGTGGATGGCCAGATCGGTCTCGGACCAGTGGATCTTGTTGGCGCTGGCCTCGGGCCCCACCGATCCACCGTCCAGCACCCGGGTGGCGGTCCACAGGGTGCCGAGTCGGTAGACCTCGGCGTCCATCCAGGCCCGCGCCACCGCGTCGGCGCTGCGCCCGGCTCCAACCGGATCGGTGGCCAGGCGTTGCCGGTAGAGCGCCACCAGTCGGGAGGCGGCCTCGCAGTAGCGGGCCGGGCTGCGCAGACTGAGACCGCGCTCCGAGCCGGCCGTGGCCATGGCCACGTTCCAACCTTGGCCCACCCCTCCAAGCACCTGGTCGTCAGGGACGAAGACGTCGTCGAAGAAGATCTCGGCGAAACCGGTCTCCCCGTCGAGCTGGGGGATGGGGCGCACGGTGACTCCGGGAGCCGTCATCTCGACGAGGAAATAGGTCAGACCCCGGTGGCGGTCGGCCTCGGGGTCGGTGCGGAACAACCCGAAGCACCACTCGGCGAAGGCCCCTCGGGACGCCCAGGTCTTCTGGCCGGTGAGCAGCCATCCGCGGTCGTCCGCCGATCGCACGGCGCGGCTGCGGATGCCGGCCAGATCGCTGCCGGCGTCTGGCTCGGACCATCCCTGGCACCAGATCTCGGCCCCGGAGGCCATGGCCGGCAGGAATCGCCGCTGTTGCTGCTCGGTCCCGAACTCGAACATGGTCGGGGCCAGCAGGAACACCCCGTTCTGGCTGACCCGCAGCGGCGCCTGGGCCCGCCAGTACTCCTCTTCGAACACCAGCCATTCGAGGATGCCCACGCCACGGCCGCCGAATTCCTCGGGCCAGGACACGACCGACCAGCGGTCGTCGAACATGGCCCGCTCCCATGAACGGTGGGCCTCGAAGCCCTCGGCGGTGTCCAGCGACGGGAGCGACCGGGGCTCGGGGGCGTTGGCCGCCAGCCAGGCGCGCGCCTCGCGCCGGAAGGCCTCCTGGGCAGGTGTGAATCGCAGGTCCATCGGTGTGTCCATGGTCGGGTCCGTCGTTCGGGAGTCACTCGGGGTGGGTAGGGAATCTGACACACCGCCAGATTTCCGGCAACCACGCCCGATCGGTCACAATGGTCGGATGCCGAATGCAGTGATCGTCGACGCCGTGCGAACCCCGGTGGGGAAGAAGAACGGAAGGCTGTCGGGCTGGCACGCCGTCGATCTGGCCGCGCAACCGCTGCGGGCGCTGATCGAGCGCAACGACCTCGACCCGGGCGTGGTCGAGGACGTGATCTACGGCTGCACGATGACGGTCGGCGAGCAGGCCATGAACATCGGGCGGAACGCGGCGCTGGCCGCCGGGTTCCCCGACACCGTGCCCGGGACCACGGTCGATCGGCAGTGCGGGTCGGCGCAGCAGGCGGTCCATTTCGCCGCCCAGGCGGTCATGTCCGGGGCCATGGACATCGCCATCGGCGGTGGGGTCGAAGCCATG
Source organism: Acidimicrobiales bacterium (assembly GCA_035948045.1). GTDB lineage: Bacteria > Actinomycetota > Acidimicrobiia > Acidimicrobiales > RAAP-2 > Bog-756. The sequence goes on from DASZJN010000274.1 coordinate 7,891, forward strand.
AGCCGGGTGCCCATCGGATCGACCACCGACCACGGGCCCGGTGAGGCCTACGGCCCCTCCGTGCACGACCGGTTCGACTTCATCCATCAGGGGCTGGCGGCCGAGGAGATCGCCCGGCGCTGGGGGATCAGTCGCGAAGCGATGGACCGGTTCGCCCTCCGCTCGCACGACCGGGCGGCGCGGGCCATCGCCGAGGGACGGTTCGAGAACGAGATCGTGCCGCTGGCCACCCGCCGGGCCCACGTCGAGGACAAGGTGGCGGTGGCCGGCACCGACGAGGGCGACCCGGGTGATGAGGGACCGCTCACCTCCGACGAAGGGGTCCGGGCCGACTCGACCTACGAGCGACTGGCCGGCCTCCCCCCGGCCTTCGTCGAGGGCGGCCTGGTCACGGCGGCGAGCTCGTCGCAGATCTCCGACGGAGCCGCCGCCGTGCTGATCATGTCCGAGGAGAGGGCCGGTCACCTCGGCCTGCGGCCCCGGGCCCGGTTCCACACCTTCGCGGTGGCCGCCAACGATCCGGTCATCATGCTGACGGCGCCGATTCCCGCCACCTCGCTGGTGCTCGAG
>DASZJN010000275.1:0-4902 GCA_035948045.1 Acidimicrobiales bacterium
TCCTCTGCGGTCCATGACCTTATGATAGAGGCTTCTAAAGTTCTCCGTCTCGAGGGCTCGTAAGCCGCGCCGCCGCTGCTCCTCTCGACGACGCGACAGTTGTCCTTGCGGCCCTCCGGCTAGGGCGGATGCGTCAAGCCACGCTCGTCAACCCAGGCTGATCAACCCACGCTGATCAACCCACGCTGATCAACTCGCGAGGGTCTGGCCGCAAACGCCCGTCGGTCAGTCCGCCGCCGGAGCCCACGCCCCGATCACGTCGTCCACAGTGCTCAGGGTTGTGATGAGCGGGAAGGTGTTGTCCAGGACGGCATCGGCGTATGGCCGGGGGATGCCCGCCACGGCGTCACGGGGCACGACCACCTGGTAGCCGAGGTTGACGGCCTCGATGGCCAGGCCGAGCACTCCGAGGTTGACCGAGACCCCGGTGGCCACCACGGTGTCGACCCCGAGACTGCGCAACCAGGTGTCGAGGGAGGTGCCGGTGAACGGTGACACCCCGTGGAGGCGAGGCGACACCAGGTCACCCGGCTCCGGACCCAGCTCGTGGATGATCTCGGTGGCAGGGGTGCCGACCAGAAGATGGTTGGGATTGCGCACCATGGCGGCGATCAGCTGGCAGTTCACCGTGGAGCCGGCTCGATCGCCGCGGAACTCTGCCGTGCAGTGGACGACCCGCACACCGTGGGACCGGGCGCCGGCCAGGAGCCTGGCCGTATTGGGGACCACCCCGACGTCGCGGGAAGCCTCCGCCAGCTGGGGGAACGAGGTCAGATCCCCGACCACGCCGCGCTGGATCTCCATGGTGAGTGCCGCGCACCGCTCCGGTGCGACCAGCTCACGAAGGTCGATGGGCATGGCGCTCGTCTCGGGGTCCGCTCGGGGCAGCCGCCATCGAAGAATCAGCGATTCGGGAACGGGCCGGGGAGGGGCCGGACCGAGAAAGTCCAGACCGCGTAGGGATCACTGCCCCGAGGAGGTGCGGGCGCCGCCGCTGTCGGTCTCCTCGGGCACCTCGGCGACGATCTCGGCCGCCCAGCGGTAGTCGGGCTTGCCGCTCGGAGACCGCAGGATGGTATCCACCACGTGGAGCTGCCGGGGCACCTTGTAGCCGGCGATGGCATCGCGGCAGTGGGCCTGGATGTCCTCCAGGCTGGGATGGCCGTCGGACCGGGGCTGGATGATCGCCGCCACCCGCTGACCCCATCGATCGTCGGGGGCCCCCACCACGATGGCATCGAACACCTCGGGGTGGGAGCGCACCGCCGACTCGACCTCTTCCGGAAAGATCTTCTCGCCGCCGGAGTTGATGGACACTGATCCTCGGCCCAACAAGGTGATGGTCCCGTCCGCCTCCAAGGTGGCGAAGTCGCCGGGCATCACGTAGCGAGTGCCATCGATGGTGATGAACACCTCTGCTGTCTTCACCGGGTCGTTGTAGTAGCCCACGGGAATGTCCCCGTAGCGGGCGATCTTGCCGATCACTCCGGACCCGGGGGCCACCAGATGCATGTCCTCGTCGAAGACCACGGTGTTGCCGAGCACGGAGACGGTCGGTCCGCTCTTCATAGCGGTGTCTCCCTTGCTCACCGTGGCCATGCCGTTGTTGCCGGACTCCGAGGAGCCGACGGCGTCGACGATCACGATGTTCGGGAGGTGGTTGAAGAACTCGTCCTTGACCGGGGACGAGAACAGGGCCGCGGAGGAGGTCACCGCCAACAGGGAGGAGAGATCGTAGGAGACGCCGGGGTCGTCGAGGGCCTCGATCAGGGGCTTGCCCATGGCGTCGCCCGTGATCATGATCGAGTTGGCCTTCTCGCTCTCCACCAGGCGCCAGACCGTGTGGGGATCGAACTTGGGGACGAGGATGGTCCGGTTGCCCACGAAGCTCTGTCCCATCACCGACCATTGGGTGGCGCCGTGCATCAGGGGGGCGATGGGCAACAGGGTGACCTGTCCGTTCCGCCCCTTCTCGACCATCTCCTCGGGCCGCTGGATGCGGGTATTGGTGGAGGGGTCCACGCCGCCGCCGAGGGCATAGAAGACGTCCTCGTGCCTCCACACCACCCCTTTGGGCATCCCGGTGGTGCCCCCGGTGTAGAGGATGTAGTGGTCGTCGTTCGATCGGGGGGCGAAGTCCCGTTCGGGGCTTCCCTGCGCCAGGGCCTCCTCGTAGGCCACGGTGCCGTCGACCAACGGCTCGCCGGACCCGTCCTCGACGGCGATGATGAGCCGGAGGTCGGGGAGATCGGGGAGGAGCTCGGCGACCCGCGGCCCGAACTCGGCCTGATGGACCAGCGCCACCAGGTCGGCATTGGTGAACAGGTACCGCAGCTCGTCCTTGACGTAGCGGTAGTTGATGTTGATCCACACCGCCCGCAGCTTGAAGACCGCCCATGCCGTCTCGACCCATTCCACGCTGTTCAGCGAGTAGATGCCGACATGGTCTCCGGGTCCGACACCCTGACCGGCCAGATAGTGGGCCAGCCGATTGGCCCGCTCCTCCATCTGGGCGTAGGTGCGGCGCTCACCAGCGGCCACGAGGTACTCGCGGTCGCCGTACGCGTCGACGGCCGCCTCAAAGAGATCAGCGAGGTTGAACGTCATCGGGCCGTTAGTAGAACACGTTTCCATTCGGGCGGCAAACAGTGGCCCGGCCCCGTCGGCCCGGGCTCGGACGAGCTGGGACCGAGCCGGAACCATCGAGGAATTCGACGGCGGATCAGTCCAGGACGTCCTTGGCTGCCATGGTCGCCGGGAGCGAGGATGGTGTCTGACCCTCCGGTGCCTCGACGGCCACCTTCCCGGTCGATCCGCTCACCGACTCCCGGACAGACCGGGCCAACCCGGGGCCGTCGAGCCCGAGCTGGCTCAGGATGTCGGTGGGCTTTCCCTGCCTGATGTAGGCGCGGGGTATGCCGAGCGAGACCACCGGGGGAGCGGCGCCGGCGGGACACGAGTGGCGGAGGGCGTCCGCCAGGAACATGCCCGCCCCGCCCTGTCGGATGCCGTCCTCCGCCGTGATCACGACGGCGTGCCGGGCGGCGTCGGCCATCATGGCCGGGTCGGGGTCTGACACGACCCGGACGTCCCACACCGTCACATCCAGCCCGTCGGCGCTCAGCGCCTCAGCGGCCTCCTCGGCCGCCGCCACCATCTTGCCCACGGCCAGGATGCATGCCGATCCGTCCCCGCTGCGAATGCGCCGGGCCAGCATGCCCGAGCCGACCGCGCCCGGTGCCACCCACGGTGCCGGGGTCTTGGGGAATCGGATGACCGAGGGACCGTCGAGGGTGAGGGCCTCGGCCAGCATCACCTCGACCTCGGGCGCCGACGACGGTGCGAACACGGTCATGCCGGGGATGGACAGCGCCAGCACCATGTCCAGCACGCCGTGGTGACTGGGGCCGTCGTCGCCCGTGATCCCGGCCCGGTCGAGGACCATCACCACCGGCAGTCGGTGCAAGCCGACATCGAGGTTGGCCTGATCGAAGGCCCGGCTGAAGAACGTGGAGTAGACCGCCACCACCGGTCGCATGCCGGCCATGGCCATGCCGGCGGCTGAGGTCACTGCGTGCTGCTCGGCGATGCCGACATCCACGAACCGCTCCGGGAAGCGCGCCTGGAACGGCAGCAACCCCGTCGGACCGGGCATCGCCGCGGTGATGGCCACGATCCGGGGGTCGGACTCGGCGTGATGGAGGAGAGACCTGGTGACGGCATCGGTGAAGGTGGTCACCGGCAGTTGGGCCACTTCGTCGAGGTCGGCGGCCGTCACCGGTTCCGGTGGGACCTCTTCGCCCGCCGGGGTCGACATGGCAACCTGGCCGTCGTCGACGCAGGGGTCGGCTGTGGGTGCCAAGGTGACCTTCACATCGTGGAGACGTTGGATTTCGTCCTCTTCCGCCGGTGCGTACCCGCGGCCCTTCTGGGTGAGCACGTGGACGACGATCGGACCGGGCCACTCCGAGGCGTTGGCCAGTGCCAGCTCGACTCCGGCGATGTCGTGCCCGTCGATGGGTCCGGCGTAGCGAATGCCCAATGCCTCGAAGAACGTGTGCGGGGTGACCACCTCACGGAGTGCACTGGTGAGACCGTGGACTCCCGAGTAGGCCAGGTCGCCGACGCCGGGGATCTCTCGGATGAGGTGGCGAATGCGCTGGCGGGCCTGGACATAGGCGGGGTTGAGGCGCAGATGGGTGAGGCTGAGCGAAAGGCGCGACACCGTGGGCGCATAAGAGCGACCGTTGTCGTTGAGGACGATGACCACCGGCTTGCCCGAGTGCCCGAGGTTGTTGAGGGCCTCGTAGGCCATGCCGCCGGTCAGGGCGCCGTCGCCCACCACGGCGATCACCCGTCGGTTGCTGCCCTGGAGTTCGAAGGCGCTGGCCAGACCGTGGGCGTAGCTGAGGATGGTCGAGGCGTGGCTGTTCTCCACCCAGTCGTGCTCGGACTCGGTGCGGTTCGGATAGCCCGAGAGCCCGCCGGCCTGGCGGAGATCGGAGAAGGCCTCTCGCCGACCGGTGACCAATTTGTGGACGTAGGCCTGGTGGCCGGTATCCCAGAGGATGACGTCCTTGGGGGAGTCGAAGGTCCGGTGGAGGGCCAGGGTCAGCTCGACCACGCCCAGGTTCGAGCCGAGGTGACCTCCGGTATGGGTCACGGCATCGACGACAAAGGCCCGGATCTCCTGCGCAAGCTGGTCGAGCTCGGCGGAGGTCAGGGTCCGGAGGTCGGCGGGGCTGTCGATGTGTTCGAGGATCATGAGGAAGGAGGGCCTTTTCGGTCAGGCTACCAGCGGACGGTGCTGCAATTCGATGTTTGGCCGGCCTGCGCAGGGACAGCCCGGCGAATCGGCCCGGCGGCCAAGGATTTGGCCCGGCGGCCGGCGAATCGGGCCCG
>DASZJN010000276.1:0-3188 GCA_035948045.1 Acidimicrobiales bacterium
TGGCCGAGAGGTCGGTCGGTCCCGATGTGAGGCCCATGGACACGGCTCCGGCCGCGGCGTCCGGTGTGAACGACTTGTCCACGAGGGGGAGCGTGGCCCCGGCGATGGCACGCACCTCGATGGTGGCCACATCGTCGAAGACCCGCCGACCGTTGGGGTATCCCGCCGGGTCCCCGCCGATCAGTCCGAGGTTCGAGGCGCCCGACGTGGTCGGAGGAATGGCCACGTTGAGACGCAGCATGTCGGCTTGGGTCGTTCCCGTGTAGTTCTGGAAGCCGGGGACGATCCCGGTGGGGATCCCTGTCAGCAGGATGGCCAGCAGGTCGGCCCGCGGAGCGCCCGATTTGACCTGGGCGGCGAGATTCGGGAACACCCCCGGGTAGAGCACGGGAAGGAGCCCGGCCAGCTCGGGATGGGCCACGTTGGAAGCGAACTGGCTGTCACCGGCGGGCGCTTGCGAGTTCCAGTAGTCCTTGGTGGCCATGGGGACGATCACCTCGTTGAACAAGGGGTTGCCAAGCCGTGACACCTGAACGAAGGGACCTGAATTGAAGTTGACGCCAGGGCTGCTCTCGAACATGCGCACCTTCTGCCGGCTGGCGGTCGTCCAGACACCGATGACCGCAGCCGGGTCGGTCACGCTCCTCGGCTGCGAGCTGTTGGCCGTCAGCTGGTCGATGGGGACCTGGATGGCGATGCTGTGGACATTCACGCCGGCCGTCGAGTTGACACCCTTGGCCATCTGGCCCAGACCGGTGTCCTCCAAGCCGAACATGTTGTGGGCCTGCTCGAACGGCCTCAGATCGCCGAGGTCGAAGATGGCGCCCAGGTCGACGTAGAAGCCCTCGGCACGCTGGCCGGCGAACACCCGGGTCCGTGGGGCGATGCGGGTCATGGCCTCATCGACCAGATCCTCATACTCAGGCGTCGAGAGAGGCCCGATGTTGCACGGCGGGCACGCGACGTCCGAGGCGATCTGTTGGGAGGCCCCGCTGCTGTTCACCCTGGTGACCGAGTAGGTCTGGCGGCGGTTCCAACTGGGATCGGTCAGGCTCCGGATGGGGCCGGTGTTGTAGAGGAAGGTGTTGGGATTGGTGACGTGGTTGGTGAACCGGAACTGGTAGGTGACGTCGGCCAGGCCGTTCCCGTCGTTGTCGACGTGGATCTCGTAGAGGACGTCGTCACCGAATTCGTAGAAGTTCGGCCCCCCGTCGGGGCCCTCGAGGGGGACGTAGTTGGCGATGAGCGTGACCGTGCCGGGCTGGTCGGGACTGACGAACGCATACACGTCGGTCGAGTCGGCAACCGGGTCCTTGGCAATCTCGGGGGCTTCACGGTGCGATGACATGGCATACCTCTGGTTCTGCTCGGGTCGGGGCCACGGGGGGCGGGCAACCGACGATCGGGACGGGGATGTGCGGGACACACAGGGGGATGGGCGGGAGAGAGAGGAACGAGGTCACGGAATGGCCCGGGCCAGTCGGGCCGCCAGCTGCGGATCATGCAGGATGATCTCCCTTGTCCCTGAGAACAGGCCGATCTCGCCGGTGCTGAGATCCCGGATGTGGGCCACGAGGGGCTCGCTCAGGACGGTGGAGGAGGCCTCGGCGTCGGCGATCGCCGCATCGGCGGCGCCGACGTCGGACGGCCCCTGCGTCTCGACGACGCCGAGCACCGCCGGCAGGCCGGGTATGGCGGAAAGGGCACCGGCGGCGACGACGGCCGCCGAGCCACCCTTCAGGAACGAACGTCGGCTGAAATCACTCACCGGGACCTCCTCGGCAGGAAAGGGCAGTTCGGTTCGGGCACGCGTCTCTGGTCGGTCGGTACGTCCGCACCGTGGTACGGTCATCGGGCGCCACCGAGTAGATGTTCGGAGCGGCCTCGGCCCCGGATGGCGCCGACACACGAATTTCATCTGAAGGACGGCACCGGCCGGTCGCCGGCTTGCCCGCCGGATGGGGTCCCGACAGGTCGGCCAGGGAGGCCTCGCCAGGTCGAGCGGGGCTGGTCCGGCGCATTAGATTGCTGAAATGTCCGACTACGTGATTCCGGAGCCCGAGCCCAAGGAGATCGATGAAACCCTGTCGATGGAATTGCGGCACCTCGCCTCCAACGCAGTGCTGAAGGGAAAGCCCTCAGGCGATGAGAAGTGTGAGAACTGCCGCTACTACCTCGAGCCCTACAACGAGATCTCCTACTGCTGGCACCAGAAACTGCGGATCCTGGTCGGCGCCGAGTGGTGGTGCCAATGGTGGGACGCCATCCCAGAGGACTCCTAGATTTCAATCGGCGTCGGAGTCAGGGCTGCGGCCCAGCCACGAGCCTGGGGACCACCTGCTCGCGGAGTGCTCCACCGGTCGCCGGTGCGACCACCATCTCGGTGATCGGTCGGGTCGCCGGCCGATGACCGCGGGCACTGACCATGGGAATCGAATTTCGGCTACGACGGAACGGAGCTAGCGGTGGGATTGCTGGACGGTCAGCGAGCCGTCGTGACCGGGGGTGCGTCCGGCATCGGACGCGCCTCGGCCCGGCGGATGGCAGAGGAGGGTGCCGCGGTGGCGGTGGTCGACCTCAACGGCGAGGCGGCCCGGGAGGTTGCCGACGAGATCGACGGAACGGCCCACGTGGCCGACGTCACCGATCCGGAGGGGCTGCGCGCCGCCGTCGAGGCTGCGGCGGGGGTGATGGGCGGCATCACCATCATGTTCAACAATGCGGGGATCGGTGGCCTCTCGCCGCTCCACGAGTGGACACCCGAGGAATGGAATCGATTGCTGGCCGTCAACCTGACGGGCGTCTACCTGGGTTTCCGTGCCGCCGTTCCGCACATCCGGGCATCGGGTGGGGGCAGCATCGTGTCCACGGCCTCGATCAGCGGGACGCGGCCGGCGGCGGGAGAGGCGCCGTACTCGGCAGCCAAGGCTGGTGTGGCCGCCATCACCGCATCCGCGGCGTTGGAGTACGGACCGCAGATCCGAGTGAACTCGGTCTCCCCGGGAATGATCCTCACCGCCCTCACCGAGCCCCTGGTGCAATTCCTCCCCCACGAGCGGGAGCGGTTCGACCGGGTCACCCCGCTGGGCCGGATCGGGCAGCCGGACGATGTCGCCGATGTCGTGGTGTTCCTGTGCTCGCACCTGGCGCGGTTCATCACGGGCCAGAACATCGTCGTCGACGGAGGG
>DASZJN010000277.1:0-8886 GCA_035948045.1 Acidimicrobiales bacterium
GTACTCCAGGGCCCCGTACCGCTCGAGGGTGGCCACCGTCTGGGCCACCGACGACTCCTTCTGCCCGATGGCCACATAGATGCACTTCACCCCCAGGCCCTTCTGGTTGAGGATGGTGTCGACCGCCACCGTGGTCTTGCCGGTCTTGCGGTCGCCGATGATCAGCTCGCGCTGGCCCCGCCCGATGGGTGTCATGGCATCGATGGCCTTGATGCCGGTCTGCAGCGGCTCGCTCACCGGCTGGCGGCGCACGATGCCCGGGGCCTGGACCTCGAGGCGACGGGTCTCGTCGGTGGCGATGGGGCCCTTTCCGTCGAGCGGCTCACCCAGGGCGTCGACCACCCGGCCCAGGAGGGCATCGCCGACCCTGACCGAGAGGATCCGTCCGGTGGCCTTGACCAACTGCTCTTCCTCGAGCCCGTTGTCGTCACCGAGGATCACGGCGCCGATGGTCTCCTCGTCGAGGTTGAGCGCCAGGCCCTCCGTGCCGTCCTCGAACTCGAGGATCTCGTTGACGGCGGCCCCCGGCAAACCGGTGATGCGGGCGATCCCGTCGCCGACCTCGACGATGCGACCGACCTGCTCGGTCCCGACCTCAGGGGTGTACGACTCGACGTGCCGGCGCAGGGCTGCGGTGATCTCGTCGGCGTTGATGGTCAATTCAGCCATCGGCTGGTTCCCTTCCCTCTGGAATGCGGTAGGCGGCCTCGGAGACGAGGACGTGCTCCTTCAATTCGTTCAACCGGTGCCGCGCGGTGCCGTCGACGAGGAGATCGCCGACCTGCACCACCACCCCGCCGAGCAGCTGCGGGTTGATGGTCACCTGCAGTTCGACCGGGCCCCCGGTCAGACGGCCCAGGGCCTGGCCCAGGCTCTCCCGCTGGGCGTCGTCGACCCGGTCGGCCGACTGCACCCGGGCCACCCGCCACCCCCGGGCCCGGGCGGCGTCCTCCACCAGGGCGTCGAGGGTGGGGACGATGTCACGAGCCCGGCCGCCGCGCACGGCGTAGGCCGCCAGACGACCGGTGGCCGGCAGGACGCGATCACCCAGGAGGTCGGAGATCACCTGCTGGCGGAGCGACACGGGGAGGTCCCGGTCACCGAGCGCGCTGCGCAGGGCCCGATTGCTCTCCACCGTACGGGCGAACCGGAACAGCTGGTCCTCGATTTCCTCGAGCTCGGGCGTGGTCACGGTCTCGAACACGGCGGCGGCATACCCGGACACCCGGTTCCGCGACCCCAACCGGCCGAGCACCGGTTGATCGTCGGAGTCGTCTGTCCCGTCCCCCTGGGCCGGGCCCCGCTCGGCGGCGATGGCCACCTGGGAGGCGAGCCAGTGGAACGAGGCTTCCACCTCGGAGGCGGGCACCACCGTGACCGCCTGGTGGACGAGCCTCGAGACCTCAGGACGGACCTTGCCCGCCAGGAGGTCGTCGAGCACCGCCCGCCGCGACGTCACGGGCACCGAACCGTCGTTGACGGCCAGGGTCAGCTCGTTGTTGGCGTCGACCAGCTGGGCCACGGCACGTAGCTCGGCCGCTGCGTCCCGGAGCGCGCCCGCCCCGGCCAGCGACTCCTCGACGGCGGCCAGATAGCCCTGGAGGGCAGGGTTCACCGACGGCCTCCGGCGGCACCGGCCGCCGCCCCGCTGGTGGTCTCGGCCCGCACGGCCGCGATGGCCTCGTCGATCAGGTCCTGGTGGTCGGCGGCCCGGATCTCGCGACCGACCACCCGCTCGGCGGCGGCCAGCACGATCTCCCCCACCCGGGCGGACACGTCCTCGACGGCGGCCTGGCGGGCGACGGCCACCTCGGCGTCGGCGGCCTGCATGATGCGGTCGGCGGCCTCTTGGGCGCGTCCTTCCGCCTGGGTCACCGTCCGCTCGGCGGTGAGGGTGGCCTGGGCCACGATCTCACGGGCGTGGGCGCGGGCCTCCTCGAGGGCGGCCCTGCGTTGGGCATCGGCTTCCTCGGCGTCGGCCTTGGCCCGGTCAGCCGCCTCCAGCTCGCCTCGGATCTGCTCCTGGCGCTCGGTCAGGAGCTTGTTGAGGTACGGGACCACGCTCCTCCCGATGAACCCGAGAACCAGGATGAAGGCGATGAGCACAACGATGAAGGTCCCGTTCGGGATGAGGAAGTTGTTGTTGGCCGCAATGAGCATGGCCGTCATCCTTTGGTCGTGGGTTGGCCGCTACGGGGAGACCCGCAACGGGTCGATCCGTGTGAGTCGCCGGTCGTCCTGCGCCCTGCAGGCAGCATGACCCGGGCCTACTTCTTGTACAGCGAGAAGATGAACAGGGCGGTGAAGGCCAGGTTGATGAAGTACGCGGCCTCACACAGCCCGACCGTCAGGAACATGATCGTGGTCAGCCGGCCCTGCGCCTCTGGTTGACGCGCCACACCGGCAATGGTCTGGCTCCCGGCCAGACCGTCACCGATGGCGGCGCCGACCGCGCCCCCACCCAGTGCCAATCCGCCGCCGATCATGGCGCCGGCAATTCTGACTGCGCCAGCAACCGAGGGGTCTACTGCCATTGGTGCTTCTCCTTTGTGAGGTTGTTGATGAGACTTTCAGTGGGCACCGATGCCGCCGCGGTCATCAGTGGGCCTCGTCCGGGGCCATGGCCGAGTCGAAGTACAGGATGGTCAACAGGGCGAAGATGAAGGCCTGAATGGCCCCGATGGCCATGTCGAAGAGCTTCCAGACGATGGTGAAGGGGATCGCCAGCACGCCTCCGATGGGAACCGGTCCCAGCCTCCAGATGACCAGCGCGGCCAGCAGCGAGAGCATGAGCCCCCCGGCGAACAGGTTGCCGAAGAGCCGGAGGGTGAGGGTCAGCGGCTTGATGATCTCCTCGATGCCGTTCATGAACAGGTTGATCGGGAACAGCTTGGGCGAGAAGGGCTGCTTCAGATAGTGGGCGACGTAGCCGCCCACCCCGCGGTTCCTGATGGCGGCCGCGTTGGTCAGGATGAAGACGTAGAGCGCCATGGCCAGCGGGAGGTTGATGTCGCTGGTCGGTGCGGGCAGGAATTCGAACCGGCTCCCGATGCCCAGGACCTCGAACAGGTTGCAGGTGAAGATGAAGACGAACAGGGTCAGGGCCAGCGGCACCACCTTGGCGCCCCGGGGGCCGATGGACTCGTCCACCTGCCTCTGGACCGCTCCCACCACCAGCTCCCAGAGGAGCTGGAACTTGCTGGGAACCCCACTGGTGGCCCTCGATCGCAGGATCATCCCCAACGCCACCACGACCAGGCCGGCGATGATGGTGGCCCACACGATGTCCACGTTGACGGTGAGACCCAACACCTTGGCCTGGGGGTGCTCCCCCACCGAGATGTCCGAGGCCAACAGCGGCGCGCTGAGCAGGTGGGTACCGAGGCCGATCACCTCACTCACCCCCCCGGGGCTCGTCGGGTGGGCCGAGCGCCGGGTGCGGGTCGTTCCGGACGATGTTGTCCTCGACCACATTGGCGTTGATCACGTCGTCCACCGAGGTCATCGGTCCCGCCTTGGCCATGGACCGGGCCACGTTGGCCAGGAGGACCACCTGGAAGACGGCCAGCCCGCCCAGGACGCCGAACCCCAGGCTGGTCGATACGAACAGCAACCCGATGGTCACGACGGTGATGATCCCCATCCGGCCCAGGGTGTTGAGGGCCAGGGGCCGGCGCTTGTTCTCCTCCTGGCGGGCGCTCACCCGTGCCACCGAGTTGCCGATCATCCGGAAATTGAAGGTGCCGAGGGCCAGGCCGATACAGGCGCCGACACCCAGGAGCGGGTTCCCGAAGGAGACGCAGGCGACCAGCGCGGCCACCCCCACGATCAGGGCCGTCGACACGGTGCGGCGGGCCACGTCAGGCACGTTGGGCAGGGAGAAATGGGCGAACACGATGACCCCTACCCCTCCCGCCGGCCGGCAGTGCCGAGTGGCAGCCGGTGACGGGTCACAGATACTTGCGCACCCGGGCGACGGTCATGAGCACGGCGACCAGCACACCGAAGGCCAAGCCGAGCAAGGTGAACAGGGGGCTGGTGCCCGCCCAGTGGTCGACCAGGTAACCGATGGCCCCCCCGGCCACCAGGGCAGCGGCCCCGGCGATGCCCAGCGTCAGGAAGGCGACGGCCCCGGCCCCCAGCGACGGCGGATCCGGTGGGGCCGGCCCGTCGTCCGGATCGGGTGGGGGGGTGGTTTCGTCCATGGTCGGCCCGTGCTGGGTCAGGGCGTTTGGAGAGTTGGAGCTTCACGAGTTGTTCCTGAAATCACGCAGCGGTGCGGCTGTGACAGCCGGTCGAGCTGCCGCCCGGATTGATGCCCTGCACAGGGGCGAGGGGCCTGCAATTCACGGCCTGCATCATCGCACCTACGAACCCGTGGCGGCAAAACGTAGGAAACACTCCGTTTACAGTTTGCCGGTGGGGAAGACCCGGCGGGACGGAATGCCCGCGGCCGGGGTGACGTCCCCTGCCTCGGCCATGACCCCGCCGGCCTGTACTGGTGTCACCTCGGGTCGGTCCGGCTCCGTGTCGACCGGTCCGTCGGTGAGGGGCTCCACCTCCGCCTCGGGCTCGGCCTGCCGGCGGAGGGACGGGTGGAACAGGGTGTACAGGACCACGCCGAGGGCGAGGGCGCCGAAGGGGATGACGGCGTTCACGCTCGAGATATAGAGCGGGAACAGGATGAACCCGGACAGCAGCACCGTCCACGCCCACAGGATGAGGACGCTCCGGCGATGGCCGTGGCCCAGGCGCAGCAGGCGGTGGTGGAGGTGGTTCTTGTCCGGGGTCGAGAATCCGGTGCGGTTGGCGGTACGGCGTACGAAGGCGAACGCCATGTCGACGATGGGGACGCCGAGGATGAAGAAGGGGATGAACAGGGGGGCGAAGAAGAAGTAGGTCTGGCCGCTCCGGCCGGCCACCCCGCCGACACCCGTCCCCACCGCCCCGCCGACGGCGGCAGCGGAGGACCGGCCTCCGATCAGCATGGTCGACGCCGCCATGAGCAGTCCCAGCAGGAGGGCACCGGCATCCCCCATGAAGATCTTGGCCGGGTGGAAGTTGTGCGGGAGGAACCCGAGGCAGATGCCGCAGGTCACCACGGCGATGAGCGGCCCGATGTTGTCGGTGGGCAGGTTGCCCAGGTGCTGGAGGTGCAGCCCGTACACGGCCAGTGCTCCTGAGGCGATGGCCACCACCCCGGCGGCCAGGCCGTCCAGCCCGTCGATGAGGTTCACGGCGTTGGTGATGGCGATGACCCACAGGGCGGTGAGGAGCGGCGTCCACTCGGGGGACAGCTGCACCAGCCCGGCCAGCGGGACCTTGAACTGGAACCAGGTGACCCCGAGGAAGTACAGGATGCTGGCGGCCAGGACCTCGCCGGCCACCTTGGCCGGGGCGGACATGTCCCGGAAGTCGTCGATGATCCCCACCACGAAGATGGCCGCGGCCCCCAGGATCAGCCCGAGCGGCTCCGACGATCCACGGAACAGCGGCGCCAGGCCGGGAATCGACGCCGCCACCGCCCACGCCACCAGCATGGCCAGGAACATGGCCGCCCCACCCGCCTCGGGGGTGACCCGCTGGTGCACCTTGCGGTCGTCGGGCTGGGCCACATAGCCGATCTGCACGGCAATCCGGCGGGCGGGAAAGGTGAGCACCCAGGCCGAGAGCGCCGCCACCACCAGCACGACCGCATACCAGTTGAGCGGGACCACCGAGCTCACTCGAACCCCGTCGCCCCGCGGGTCACGCTCCGGCCAGCGACGGGTACGGCGGGAACCCGGAGCACAATTCGTGCACTTCGGCACGCACCCGGGTGATGGCGCCGTCATCATCGCGGCTGCGCAAGGTCCGGCCGATCAGGGCGCCGATCGTCCGCATCTCCGCCGGCCCCATGCCCGCCGTGGTCTGGGCCGCCGAACCCAGTCGGAGTCCCGAGGTGATGAACGGTGACCGGGGATCGTCGGGGATGGTGTTCCGATTGCAGGTGATGCCGGCTCGATCGAGCACCTCCTGGGCCACCTTGCCGGTGAGGTCGGCGTCGAACGTGCGCAGGTCCACCAGGACCTGGTGGTTCTCGGTGCCGCCGGACACCATGCGGATGCCGGTCTCCTCGAGGGCTGCGCCCAGGACGGCAGCGTTGGCCACCACCTGGGCGGCGTAGTCGCGGAATTCGGGCCGAGCCGCCTCGGCGAACGCCACCGCCTTGGCCGCGATCACGTGCTCGAGGGGTCCGCCCTGCAGTCCCGGGAACACGGCGCTGTCGACGGCCTTGGCGAACTGGTCCTGGCAGACGATGGCGCCGCCCCGGGGCCCGCGCAGCGTCTTGTGGGTGGTGAAGGTCACCACGTCGGCCACCCCGACCGGCGAGGGATGGACGCCGCCGGCGATGAGCCCGGCGGGATGGGCGGCGTCGAACATGAACAGCGCGCCCACCGAGTCGGCGATCTCCCGGAACGGGAGGGGGTCGATGATGCGGGAGTAGGCGGTGGACCCGGCCACCACCAGCTTGGGTCGCTCGCGCCGGGCCACATCGGCCACCTGGTCGAAGTCGATGACCTCGCCGGGCTTGTCCGGGTCTCCGGTGGCCTGCGACACGCCGTAGGAGACGAACCGCCATATCTTGGACGTGATGCTGGCCGGCGAGCCATGGGTCAGGTGGCCGCCGTGGTCGAGGCGCATGGCCAGGATGGTGTCACCCGGCTCCAGCAGGGCCTGGTAGACGGCGAGGTTGGCATTGGCCCCGGCGTGGGGTTGCACGTTGGCGTGCTCCGCCCCGAACAGCGCCTTCAACCGGTCGCGGGCCAGGTCCTCGACCTCGTCGATGACCTGGTTCCCGCCGTAGTAGCGCCGGCCCGGATAGCCCTCCGCGTACTTGTTGGTCAGGATCGATCCCGACGCCGCCAGCACCGCCGGGGACGTGAAGTTCTCCGAGGCGATGAGCTGCAGCGTCGTGGATTGGCGCACGGCCTCCTCTCCCAGCAGGCGGCTCACCTCGGGGTCGCCGGCCAGCCACGGGTCGAAGGGGGAGGAGGCGAAGGGGTTGCTCATGGTCTCGACTACCGCCTCTCTCTGTCTGTCTTGGTGTCTGTGGGAACGCCGGGTCCGGGAGTGCCCGTCCTTCCCGTCGATTCGAACTCCGAGATCTCGTCCAGCCGGTGCTGGTGGCGTCCCCCCTCGAACGCGGTGGAGAGAAAGGTGTCCACCGCGTCGATGGCCTCGAGGGCACCGGTGGTCCTGCCCCCGAGGCAGATGATGTTGGCGTCGTTGTGCCGCCGGGCCAGCCCGGCGGTGGTCACGTCGTAGACCAGGGCGGCTCGGACCCCGACGACCTTGTTGGCGGCAATCCCGATGCCGATGCCGGTCCCGCAGACGCAGATCCCCCGGTCGGCGCGCCCCTCGGCCACCGCCCGGCCCACGGCCAGTCCGTACTCGGGGTAGTCGACGGGGACGTCCGGCGAGCCCGTCCCCAGGTCGGTCACCTGGTGGCCGGCGTCGGCCACGTGCGCGGCCAGGGCGGTCTTGAGCTCGAACCCCGCGTGATCCGAGCCCACCGCGATGCGCACCATGCCCCCGAGTGTACCGATGGGGAATCGGCGCCGAGGGCCCCCCAGTACCCTGGAGTCGCCTTATGCCCCTCGACCCCGCTACCCCAGTCCTGGTGGGCGCCGGCCAAGTGACCAACCGACCCGGCACCGAGGGTGGCGGCCCGTTGGCCGACCGCCCCGAGCCGATCGGGCTGATGGTCGAGGCCGTGCGAGCGGCCATCGAGGACTGCGACGGGGCACCGGTCGGCGGTACGGCCCCGGCGGGGCGCACGTTGGTGGGCCGCACCCAGTCGTTGCGGGTGGTCAACCCGTTGAGTTGGGAGTACGTGCACCCCGGGGACCTGGTGGCCGAAGCGCTGGGCATCGAGCCGGCCGAGATGCTCGTCACCTCGGTGGGCGGCAACAATCCCCAGAGCATGGTCAGTGCCACCGCCCTGGCCATCGGCCGGGGCGAGCTCGAGGTGGCCGTGGTGGTGGGCGCAGACTGCGTCTACACCAGGACCGCGGCCCGGCGGCACCCAGACCGTCCGGTGCTGCCCTGGACGGTGCAACCGGCGGGCACCGAGCGACCGGCCCTGTTCGGAAACGACCGTCGGGGCACGACCGACGCCGAAGAGGAGCGGGGGCTCGACCTGCCCATCCACGTCTTCCCGCTGTTCGAGAACGCGCTCCGCTCGGAGGCCGGACGCTCCCCCGATGACCACCGGCGGCACATCGGGCGGCTGTGGTCGCGCCTCTCCGAG
Organism: Acidimicrobiales bacterium; assembly: GCA_035948045.1. Lineage (GTDB taxonomy): Bacteria > Actinomycetota > Acidimicrobiia > Acidimicrobiales > RAAP-2 > Bog-756. The sequence continues at coordinate 8,294 of DASZJN010000277.1, forward strand.
GTGGCCGCGGCCAATCCGCACGCATGGCTCCGGAGCGCCCGCCTCCCTGAGGAGATCACCACCGTGTCCGACGCCAACCGGATGATCGCCGACCCCTATACCAAGCTCCTGACGGCCAACATGCAGGTAGACCAGGGTGCCGCCCTCATCATGTGCTCGGCCGGCGCGGCCCGGGCCGCCGGGGTCCCGCAGGACCGGTGGATCTTCCCCTTGGCCGGCTCGGATGCCGACGACCATTGGTTCCTGTCGCACCGGGCCGACTTTCACTCCTCGCCGGCCATCCGGCTCGCCGGTGCCTCGGCCTTGGCCCTGGCCGGCACGGCCGTCGACGAGATCGCCCACCTCGACCTCTACTCGTGCTTTCCCTCGGCGGTCGAGATCGCCGCCGCCGAGTTCGGCGTGTCACCCGACGACCCGGATCGACCGCTGACCCTGACCGGCGGGCTCACCTTCGGAGGGGGGCCCGGGAGCAACTACGGCACCCACGCGGTGGCCTCGATGGTGGCCGCCCTCCGCGCCGACCCCGGGTCACGCGGCCTGGTGACCGGCCTCGGTTGGTACCTGACCAAGCACAGCGTCGGGGTCTACGGGAC
>DASZJN010000278.1:0-7009 GCA_035948045.1 Acidimicrobiales bacterium
CACCCGGTCGACCGGCAGGCGTCCAGCTATCCCGCCCTGGCCGCCCAGGCCGGCAACTCGGCTCCGGTCTTCGGACCCCTGCTGGCCTGGGGACTCCTCGGCTGTGCCACCTGGCCGGCCCTGCCCACCCGGACCCCGGCCCCGGCGTCGGACCCGGGCGCCCCCCCGATCCTGGTGGTCGGGACGACCGGTGATCCGGTGACCCCCTATATGTGGGCCGTGGATCTGGCCAAGGAGCTCAGCGGGGGAGTGCTCCTCTCGTGGCAGGGTCAGAGCCACGTGGCCTCCTTCTACAGTCCGTGCGTCCGTGCCGCCGCCCAGGCCTACCTGGTGGCGGGGATCCTCCCGGCCCCGGGGACCACCTGCACCGACTGAGCGTCGTTCAGCCGCGCCCAGCAGGTTTGACAGGCACGGGCGGCCAGGTGTCGCCGCCGATGCCGGGGACCGCCCCACGTGGCCCCCGGTCGGTGCGGGCGATGGACCGGAGGACACGGATCACGACGCTTGCCGCCGTGGCCAACAGGATCAAACGCTTGGCCCGACGCAGCATCCTCATGACGCCGCCACTGTAGGTCGCCCGCCCTGGGCCGTCCTCCCCGCGCAAATTATGAGGAGGAGGTGAGGCCGAGCCGACGGCTCATCAAATTCAGTGACCTCGGGGGCATGGGTGCGGGACCAGGCACAATTCCGGTCGGATTCATTGACCGGCCGCGCCGGTCGGCCTACCATTGCCCGAGCAGTGCAGTAAGCCGCCGGACGTCACGGCGGTCCAGTGGTCGATCGGCGGGTCTTGGGGGATCCACACATGCACTCGCACCGGGAGCGAAACAATGCCAACGGAGTTCGGAGGTACAGGACCGTTGCCATCGTCACGCCTCCGAGATACCCGTTCTCCGACCCACCTTCGTGTACCGTTTGTCGCGGAGTCATTGCGCTTGACTGAAATCACACGCCGCTCCACATTCGGAGCAACAAGATCGAAGTTGCGAAGCGATGACGCTTGGCAGCTCCTCTTCTACCGGGTCCCCCGACGTCGGCTGCCCCCCTGCCCCTCGTGGTAGTCGGCGCCGGGGACCCGGTGGAATCTCCTTCGCCCGACCTGCCGGGTGCAATCTGACGCGCCTCGGACCAAACCGGCTCAGCGCGTCGTAGGGAGCCACGCCGGCCGGGCGGCCTCGTAGGCGTGGATGTCCTCCTCGTAGCGCAAGGTGAGCCCGATGTCGTCCCAACCGTTGAGGAACCGGGCCCGGGTGAACTCGTCGAGCGGAAAGCTGGTCTCGATGCCGGCCGCCGGCGCATCCAGCGTTCCCCGCTCGACGTCGATGGTGAGCTCGAGTTTGGGATCGGCCATGACCGCGTCGAGTAGGGCCCGGCCGGTGTGGGCGTCCACCTGCACCGGCACGAGGCCGTCCTTGGTGCAGTTGTTGCGGAAGATGTCGGCGAACCCGGGGGACACGACCGCTTCGAATCCGTAGTCCTGGAGGGCCCACACCGCGTGCTCCCGCGACGATCCGGTGCCGAAATTGGGACCGGTGACCAAGATGGAGGCGCCCATGAACTCCTCCTGGTTGAGGACGAAGTCGCGGTCGTCTCGCCACTCGCTGAAGAGCCCGGCCCCGAACCCGGTGCGCTCGACCCGCTTCAACCAGTCGGAGGGGATGATCTGGTCGGTGTCCACATCGGATCGGTCGAGCGGGGCCGCTCGTCCCGTGATGACGCGCACGGCGCGCATCAGGACAGGTCCGCCGGCGTGGCGAAGTGACCGGCCACCGCCGTCGCCGCGGCCACGGCCGGGGAGACCAGGTGGGTGCGACCCCCCCGTCCCTGACGCCCCTCGAAGTTGCGGTTGGAGGTCGAGGCGGCCCGCTCGCCGGGGGCCAGCTTGTCGGGGTTCATGGCCAGGCACATCGAGCACCCCGGCTCGCGCCACTCGAAGCCGGCGGCGGTAAAGACTCCGTCGAGCCCCTCCGACTCGGCCTGGGCCTTGACACGGTGGGATCCGGGGACCACCAGGGCACGCATCCCGGTCCTGACCCTGCGGCCCCGGAGGACGTCGGCGGCGGCCCGCAGATCCTCGATGCGACTGTTCGTGCACGAACCGATGAAGACGGTGTCGACCGCGATGTCGTGCAGCTCCGTCCCGCTGGTCAGCCCCATGTAGTCGAGCGCCCGGGCCGCGGCTTCCCGCTCGCCGGCATCGGCGAAGGAGGAGGGATCAGGAACGCTGCCGTCGATGCGGGTGACCTGGGCGGGATTGGTGCCCCACGTGACGAAGGGCACCAGCGACGAGGCGTCGAGGGTGACCTCCTGGTCGAAGGCGGCCCCGGGGTCGGTGGCGACATCGCCCCAGGCGGCCAGGGCATCCTCCCAGTCCTGACCTTTCGGGGCATGGTCTCGGCCCTCGAGGTAGGCGAACGTCGTGTCGTCGGGGGCGATCATTCCGGCCCGGGCGCCCGCTTCGATGGACATGTTGCACACCGTCATCCGGCCCTCCATCGAGAGGCCCCGGATGGCCGCACCCCGGTACTCGATGACATGCCCGCTGCCGCCGCCCGTCCCGATGCGGCCGATGACGGCCAGGACGAGGTCCTTGGCGGTCACCCCGTCGGGCAGGTCCCCGTCCACGGTGACGGCCATGGAGGCCGGCCGGCGCTGGGGGAGGGTCTGGGTGGCCAGCACGTGCTCCACCTCGCTGGTCCCGATCCCGAAGGCCAGGGCGCCGAACGCCCCGTGGGTCGAGGTGTGGCTGTCGCCGCAGACGATGGTCATGCCCGGTTGGGTGAGGCCCTGCTCGGGTCCGATGATGTGCACGATGCCCTGATTGGCGTCGCCCATCGGATAGCAGGTGATCCCGAACTCGGAGCAGTTGGCGGCCAGCACGGCGAGTTGCTTGGCGGAGATGGGGTCGTCGACCGGCTTGTCGATGTCGACGGTGGGCACGTTGTGGTCCGCCGTGGCGATGGTCAGGTCGGGTCGGTGGACTCCCCGGCCGGCTAGGCGCAGCCCGTCGAAGGCCTGGGGCGAAGTGACCTCGTGGATGAGGTGGAGATCGATGAAGATGACGTCGGGATCGTCATTGCTGCCGTGGTGCACGACGTGACGGTCCCAGACCTTCCGGGACATGGTGGTGGGTGAGGTGGCCATGGCGTCAGGTCCCGACGGCCACGATCTCGACCGTGAGGGCGCCGCCCGGTGCGGCGTACTTCACCGCGTCCCCCGCCGAATGCCCGATGAGGGCCTGGCCCAGCGGGGATCCCGGCGAGACGACGGTCAGGTCGCCCTGGCGCTCCTCGATGGAGCCGACGAAGAAGTCGGTGGTCTCGTCCTCGTCGTCGCCCTCGTAGCGCAGGGTGACCACGGACCCGGCGGCCACCGTGCCGGCGGGAGCCTGGCTGGCGTCCACCACGGTGGCGGTCTTCAGGAGGCGCTGGAGCACGCGGATCCGCGACTCCATCTTCCCCTGGGCGTCCTTGGCCGCGTGGTAGTCGCCGTTCTCGGACAGGTCCCCGAGGGCGCGGGCCGACTCGATGGCGGCGGCGATCTCGACCCGACCGCGGGTGGTCAGGTCCTCCAGCTCAGCCTGGAGCCGGTCGTAGGTCGCTGGGGTCAGCTGGGCAGCCGAGGTGTCGCTCACGGCCCACCAGGCTAATAGGTGGAACTCGTCCCCCGACACGCCGGTCGGAGGTGTCGGGGTCTCCACGGAATCGGCGGTCCGCCGGCGGTCGACTCGGCCCCGAGCCGGTGCCCGTGGGATGATCGGGGCCGGCAGAGGCGAGACAGAGAGGTCGGTGGCATGGCTGACATCCAGGGGACGTGGGACCAACGATTCGACGGGGTGGTGACCACGCTGGGCTCAAGTCTCGACGCCGGTACCGACGTAGGGGCGTCGGTGGCCGTCTTCCTGGAGGGAGAGCCGGTCGTCGACGTCTGGGGCGGCTACGTCGACGAGGCCCATTCGGCGCCCTGGGAGCGCGACACCCTGACCAACGTGTGGTCGACCACCAAGACGATGACCTTCCTGTGCGCGCTCATGCTGGCTGATCGGGGAGAGCTCGACTTCTACGCGCCGGTGGCCAAGTACTGGCCGGAGTTCGCGGCCGGGGGGAAGGAGGGCGTCGAGGTGCGCCACCTCATGAGCCACACCGCCGGCCTGGCCGGATGGACAGAGCACCTCGAACCCGAGCAGTTGGCCGACTGGGAACTGTGCACGTCGATGCTGGCGGCCCAGGAGCCATGGTGGGAGCCGGGCACCGCCTCGGGCTACCACGCCGTCACCCAGGGCTATCTGATCGGGGAGGTGGTGCGGCGCATCACCGGGGCCACCATCGGAACCTGGTTCGCCAGTGAGGTAGCCGCGCCCCTCGGAGCCGACTTCTTCATCGGCCTGCCCGAGGCGGAGGACCCCCGGGTGTCGCTGGTGATCCCGCCGCCGCCCATCGACCTGGACACCCTGCAGCCCACGGAGTTCGCCATCCGGGCCCTGACCAACCCCCCGCTGGACGCCACCTTTCCCCGGCACGCCTGGTGGCGCCGGGCCGAGATCCCGGCGGCCAACGGGCACGGCAACGCCCGCTCGGTGGCCACCGTCCAGTCGGTCATCGCCGGAGGCGGGGAGGCCAGGGGGGTGCGGCTGCTCTCCACCGAGGGGTGCAACGCCATCTTCGACGAGCAGTCCAACGGGATGGACCTGATCCTCTCCGGGATGCCCTACCGCTTCGGGATGGGCTACGGGCTGAGCACCGAGATGATGCCCATCGGGCCCCGTGCCTGTTTCTGGGGAGGCTACGGGGGCTCGCTCGTCGTGATGGACCAGGACACCCGGCTCACCGTCTGCTACGTGATGAACCGCATGGAGGCCGGACTGGAGGGTGATCTCCGGGGCGCCAACCTGCTCCTGGCTGCCGCGGTGGCCGTGGCGGAAGGCTGAAGCCGCGGGTCGATGACCACGCCCGGCTCGAAGCTCGGAGAGCGACCGCGTGACTGATGTCCCTGTCTCCGGTGGGGACGAACGTGCCCCGCTATCCGGTGGGGGGGACGGACGATCCCGCTCGTTCGAGGCCCGGTTCGAGCAGGAGCAGCGCAGGCCCATCCGGTGGAGCGCCGTCGTCAAGCGGTCCATCGTCATCACCATCTCCGGTGTAGCCCTCTACCTGGTGGCTCCCAGCGTCATCGCAGTCCTGCACTCGTGGCCCAAGCTGGTCACCCTCAACCTGCTGTGGTTCGTCCCCGCGCTGGTGGCCGAGGCCGCCCACTTCGCCTGTACCTTCTCGCTCCAGCGGATCGCATTGCGAACCAAGGCGTGGTTCTCGGTGATCACCGCCCAGCTGGCGGGCAACGCCATCTCGCTCATCGTCCCGGGCGGAGCTGCGGCGGGGGCGGCGGTCCAGTTCCGGATGCTGGCGGTCAGCGGCATGGATGCCACCGATGCGGTGGGGGGGTTGACGGCCTTCTCCTTCCTGGGCATCGGAGGGCTGCTGGCCCTTCCGGTGTTCGTGCTCCCCGCGGTCCTGTTCGGGTCGCCGGTCAGCTCGGGGCTGGTGGACGCCGCCATCATCGGCGCCATCGGCTTCGTCCTGTTCGTGGGGTTCAGCGTGCTGGTGATGACGGCCGAACGTCCGCTGTGCTGGGCCGGGGAGGTCGCCCAGGCGGTGCGCAACCGCCTGCTGCGCAAGCGGGAGCCGATCAGCGGGCTTCCCGACCGGCTGTTGGAGCAGCGGAACCTCATCCGCACCGTGCTGGGACAGCAGTGGTGGGAGGCCACCCTGCTGTCCGCCGGCCGCCTCCTGTTCGACTACCTCTGCCTTTTGTTCTGCGTCCGGGCCGTGGGCAGCCACCCCCGGCCGTCACTCATCCTGCTGGCCTACGCCGTGGCCGGGGTGATCGGGCTGGTGCCCATCACCCCCGGGGGGCTCGGGATCGTGGAGGCCAGCCTCAGCGGTCTCCTGGTGTTGGCCGGTCTCAACGGTGCGGAGGCCGTGCTCGCCACCCTGGCCTACCGGTTGGCGTCGTACTGGCTGCCCATGATGGCCGGGCCGATCGCCTACGGCGTCTTCAAGTACCGGTACCGCGACCGGCAGGAACCGCCGCCGCTGTCGATGGAGCCCTCGTCCACCTGAGGTCCACCGGCTCAGCGGAGATCCACCTCGCCATCGGGTCGGAGCTTGCCCAGCCGACCGCACCCCTCCTCGGTGACCAGGAGGTCGAGGTAGCCGGGATCGGTGACCTTGGCCCATGCCCGCCGACCCTCGGGGGTGCGGCACGCCACCACGGCCCGGTCGGGCGACCCGCTCCGGTCGTAGGACACCGAGTACGTCTCCACGGTGACCTCCCCCTGGGCGTCGGTGTCCGGCGAGCACTGGGGGAGCGAGCCGACCGCGGCCTGGGGGTCCGCCCACACGAACCCACCCGCCTCGGCGACCACGGTTCGGTCGGGCAAAGGCCGACCGGTGCCGGCCGGCGCCGGCCCGGACGGCGGCTCGGTCCCGTAGACCCCGACGCTGTGCTTGGTCAGGTACCAACCGAGGCCGGTCACCAGGCCGCGTGACCCGGGGTCGGCGCGGAGGGCGGCCACCATCGAGGCCACCGCATGGGTGCCGTAGTTGCTCCCGGGGCCCCCGCCGAAGGTGAGGCCGCCGGTCAGAGACAGGGGTCGATCCGGGTCGTCCGGTGACAGCCCGAGCTCGGCGGCCGCGATCTCGACCGCCGAGGGAAAGCACGAGTAGAGGTCGAGGTGGGCGATCTCGTCCACGGCCGAGCCGGCCAGGGCCAAGGCCGAGGCACCGGCGAGTCGGATGGCTGGCGAGGAGTGAAAATCGGCCCGGTGCGACAGGAACCAGTGGTCGTCGGCGTCCGAGCCGGCCAGGGGGAAGATCCACCGGTCCGGCGGGACCCCGGCGGCCCGGGCCGCGCCGGCCGAGCACATGATGAGGGCGGCACCCTGGTCTACCTGCATGTTGGCCGTCAGGAGCTTGGTATAGGGGTCGGCGATCATCCGGTTGGCGTCGGACAC
>DASZJN010000279.1:0-7038 GCA_035948045.1 Acidimicrobiales bacterium
GACCGCGGTGACCAGCGGCTCCACCCAGTCGGTGGCGCTCAGTGCCACCGGGGCACCGTCGGGGGCCCTCGTCTCGTTCAACCCCCAGACCCTCAACGCCGGGCAGAGCTCGACCATGACGGTCACCACGTCGCCGTCGACACCCACCGGCACCTTCCCGATCACGGTGACCGGGACCGGGTCGTCGGCCACCCATGCGACCTCGTTCTCCCTGACGGTCACCGCCGTCACCGGACTGCCGCATCTCGTGCAATCCGCCAGCGGTACTGAAACCGCCGCTGCCACCTCACTGGCCGGCTCCTTCCCTTCGGCCACCACCGCCGGAGATCTGCTGGTCCTCTCCATAAGCGAGTACACCGGCGCCACCAACCACATCACGTCAGTGACCGACAATGCGGGCAATGCATGGGTCCGCGGTACCGGCTATTTCGTGGCGGGCCACAACTCCGAGGGGGAGATGTGGTACGTGGCCAACGCCAGTCCGATCACCACGGTGACCGTTCATACGGGCTCAGCCGCCTCGATTGCCTTTGAGGTGCAGTAGTTTTCCGGAATCGCCACCACTTCCCCGCTCGACGTGGCCACAGGCACGTCCAACACCGGGACGGCGGCCAGCTCGGGCACAGCCAGCTCGTCGGTGGCCAACGAGTTGGTGGTGGGATTCGTCGCCGGACACAACAACGCCCAAGCGATCTCGGTGACCTCACCGGGGTACACGCTCCAGTCGCAGCAGACCACCACAGGTACGATCGCCACGGTGATCACCGGCTACCAGGTTGTCTCCACTGCGGGTGCCCAGAGCTTCGCCGGCTCGTTCGGCACCGCCATGTACTGGGCCGCGGGCGTCGCCATCTTCAAGCCCTGACAACGCCAGTCCAGCCGCAGCCCAGGATGGCCGACACGGAACGGACGACGGTCTGGATCGGAATGGCTCCGGGGGAGAGACTCGAACTCTCAACCTAGCGGTTAACAGCCGCTCGCTCTGCCGATTGAGCTACCCCGGAAGGGCGCGCCGTGGGCGGGAAGGCGCCGCGGCGTGCCTGAGGACACTAGCCGGTGCTCGCCCACCTCAGGGGCGAATATGCACGGCTCCCGCCACGCGGGCACAATGGGCCGGTGAGGTTTCGAATCGGCACCGCCGCTGCTCTGGGCATCGGGTACGTCCTGGGGACCCGGGCCGGTCGTGAGCGCTACCTGCAGATCACACGGATGGCCGGAGCCGCCGCCCGGTCGGCGCCGGTGGCCAGCACCGCGTCCCTCGTCGGCCACAAGAGCAGGGCCGTGGTGACCCTCGGGGTCGAGCGGGCCAAGGACGCCATCGGCGTTCGACTCGGGTGGCGCAATGCCGACCAGGCAGCCGATGCCATCGCCCTCGATCTGGCCGAGGACCTGGCCTCGGCCCTCAACGGCCGTGCTCGTTGGTCGGACCCGGTAGCCCAGGTCCGGTATCCGGCCGGCCCGGATCCGGCCCGCTCACCCGCCGGGTCCCGACGTCACGCCTCGTCGAGCCGTCACGCTTCGTCGAGGTAGTCCCGAAGCAGCTGGGCCGACTCGGGCCGACGCAGCTTGGCCAGCGTCTTCGCCTCGATCTGCCTGATCCGCTCGCGGGTCACCCCGAAGGCCTTCCCCACCTCCTCCAGCGTGCGGATCTTGCCGTCCTCCAGCCCGAAGCGGAGCCGAACCACGTCCTGCTCGCGTGGCGACAAGTGTCCCAGTGCCTCGTGTACGGCCCCGTCGAGCATCATGCGAGCGGCGGCGTCATCGGGAACCACCGCCTCGCGGTCCTCGATGAGGTCGGACAGGCTGAAGTCGTCCTCGTCGCCCATCGGCTGCTCCAGTGACACGGTGTCCTGGTTGATCCGCTGGATCTCCCGCACCCGTTCGATGGAGAAGTCGACCCGCCCCGCCACCTCCTCGGCGCTCGGCTCTCGACCGAGCTCCTGCAGGAGCTGGCGCTGGGCCCACACCACCTTGTTGATGGTCTCCACCATGTGCACCGGGATGCGGATGGTGCGCGCCTGGTCGGCGATGGCGCGGGTGATGGCCTGGCGGATCCACCAAGTGGCGTACGTGGAGAACTTGAAGCCCTTGGTGTGGTCGAACTTCTCGACGGCTCGCATGAGGCCGAGGTTGCCCTCTTGGATGAGGTCGAGGAAGGCCAGGCCCCGGTTGCGGTAGCGCTTGGCGATCGAGACCACCAACCGGAGGTTGGCCTCGATCAGTGCCTCCTTGGCCGCCTGCCCGCGTCGGATGACCTGACGATCGGACGCCCGCTCGGCGTAGCGCTCGCCGGTTTGGCCCTCGAACGCCGCCATGCGCTCAACCACCTCGTTTCCAGCCACGATCCGCTCGGCCAGCTCCACCTCGAGGGCTGCGTCGAGCAGCTTGACCTTGCCGATCTCCTTGAGGTACATGTGCACGGGGTCGGCGGCCGATCCCCGGAACCCCTCGCCGTCGACATAGCCGTCCTTCGGCGCCGATCGGCGCGGCGCCCGCTGCTTCCTGACCGGGGAGCGAGCCTCGACCCCGGGACCTTCGTCGCCGGTGGCGGACCCGCTCCGGCGGGTCGTCGGCGACCACGGTGGCTCCAACGCCACGATCAGAGCCGGCGGGATCCCGTCGGCGACCGCGGGGCCGGCGGCATGATCGGGAAGCACGGGGAACTCGTCACGCAGCCGTTCGGAAAGGTCGTCGGCCACCGCACCGGTCATGGGCACGATCGTGGTCTCGCCCGTGTCATAGGTGAATTCGATACCGGCCTCCCTGATCCTCTCCACCACTTCAGAGATCAGGTCCGCGTTCAGCTCGACGGATCGCAACACCGTCATCACATCGTCCTGGGTTAGTCCACCGCGAGCGCGTCCCATGCGGATGAGCGCCTCGAACTGATCGACCGGGAGCACGTCGAGTGCCCGTCCGCCGCTGGCGGTCGCAGGCTCCGAGGGAATGGCCACGGAATCCGACGCCGCCGGCGCAAGGTGCGACCCTTGTTTGGCGATCATGCTTCCGATCCCGGTCCGCTCGTCTGTGCCCTCACCACGAGCCAGGCTACCAACCTGGCCGTCGCCGCGACCGAGGCCTCCGGATCATCAAGCTCCTGGACCCAACCCGCGACGTTGGCGGCCTCCCTCGGCGCCGTCGGTGAGGTGCGGGCCTCCGCCGTCATGACGGTCAACTCCTGCCTGGCCGCATCCCGCACCAGCTGCAGCACGACGTCGTCCGGCTCACCCATCGGCTCCTCCACCGTCAGGCGGACCAACAGTGCCCGAACCGGCGACGGTGAGGCGTCGATGGCTTCGTGGAGATCGTCGGTGCCGACGAGGACCTCGAAGGCGGCCCGCTGCAGGTCGTCACGGAAGAGGGCGGCCTCCAGCCGGTCCACCACGTCCTCGGGCCGGTGGATGGCCAACCGGAGGGCCTCGAGGCCGGGCCGGAATTCGCGGGGGGGCCGGTTCGACCCCGAGCCTCCACCAATGCCCCCGGAGGAACCCCCTCCCCTGCTCCCCGCCGGGCCCGGAGCGGTGCCCGACCTGGAGCCGGCGCCGTCGAACCTGTCGCGGTCCCAGCCGCTTTCGTCATCGGGCTCGCGTACCCACGGTTCGTCGGGGCCCGGAGGTCGACCGCCCTCCGTCCGCTCTCTACCCGACCCTCCGGCCCCACCCGTTCGGCGACCACCACCGGCCTCGGGGAGCGGACGGGGGCCCTCACGTCGGAGCTGCTCGAGCCGCTCGCGCAACAACAGGGGCTCGAGGCGGCACCGCTCGGCCACCTGCATCAGGTACTGGTCGCGCACCAGATTGTCGGGGTGCTCGGCCACGGCGGCCAGGGCGCTGTCGGCCGCCTTGGCCCGCCCTTCCGGTGTCGTCAGCTCCGCCCCGTCGAGGATCCGCTCCACCCGGAACTGGAGGAAGGGCTTGGCCCCCTGGACGGCGGCCCGGAGGCCCTCGGGGTCGGTGCGGGCCATCTCGCCGGGGTCCGAACCGGGAGGCAGGGCGGCCACGGCCACGTCGATCTCGAGGCGACGCTCCCACTCGTAGAAGCGGCCGGCCGCGGACTGCCCGGCCCCATCGGCGTCGAAGGCCAGCACCACTCTCGAGGCGAAGTTGCGCAACAGCTTGACGTGCTCTTCCGCCAACGCCGTCCCGCAGGTGGCCACGGCGCGCTCCACCCCGGCCTCGAAGAATCCGATGACATCGGTGTACCCCTCGCACACCACGACCTCACCCGACTTGATGATGTCGTGCTTGGCCCAGTTGAGGGCGTACAGCGTGCGGCGCTTGGAGTACACCGGGGTCTCCGTCGAGTTCTTGTACTTGGCCGGGTCCGAGCTGCCCGGGAGGATCCGGCCGCCCAGGGCCACCGGGTGGTCAGAGGGGTCGTAGATGGGGAAGATGATGCGCGCCCGGAAGGCGTCCTGCAGTCGGCCCCGCCGGTTGACGAATCCCAGGCCGGCACCCACGGCGATCTCCTCACCGAGTCCGATCCCCAGACACAGGGCGTCCCACTCGTCGGGGGCCCATCCGAGCCGGAATCGGCGGACGACCTCGCCGTCGTACCCCCGGCTCCGCAGGTAGTCGCGAGCCTGGCCGGCATCGGCGGCGACCAAAAGGCGCTGGTGGTACCAGTCGGTGGCCCGCCCGAGGGCGTCCAGGTAGACCTTCCGCCGTTGGCTGTCCCGTCCCGAGGTGGCGTCCTCGTGAATGGTGATGCCGGCCTTGTCGGCCAGTCGGCGCACGGCATCGACGAAGTCGAGGTGCTCGATGGCCCGGACGAAGCTGATGGCGTCGCCTTTTTGCTGGCAGCCGAAGCAGTAGTCGAAGCCCTCCTCGGCGTTGACGCTGAACGACGGCGTCTTCTCGGCGTGGAAGGGGCACAGGCCCACCCAGCGGCGACCCTGGCGCTTCAGTGCCGCGTGCTCCCCGATCAGCGCGACGATGTCCGTGGCCGTCCGGACACGGGCGATGTCCTCGTCGGGGATGCCCATAGCTGTCGACGGTACCGCGTCGTCGCCCCGCCTCGACCGCCGGGGAGACCCACGGCGGTCGAAGGCCCGTCCCTCCGTCCTACCGCCGAGGTGTGGACCGGCCCTTGCCGGCTCGGGCGGTCGGCGCCTTGGGCTTCTTACCCGGCTGGGCGGAGGTGAGACCGGCCAGCACCGCCTGGGCCGCCGCCAGTCGGGCAATGGGCACCCGGAAGGGCGAGCAGCTGACGTAGTCCAGGCCGGCCCGGGCAAAGGTGGCGATCGACTCGGGATCGCCCCCGTGCTCGCCGCACACGCCGATCTTCAGGGAGGGCCGAGTGGCGCGGCCCCGCTCGACGCCGAGCCGGACCAGTTCGCCCACGCCGTCGGGGTCGACCACCTCGAACGGGTTGCGCTTCAACAGCCCCTGCTCGAGGTAGGCCGACATCATGCGGCCCTCGACGTCGTCGCGGCTGAAGCCGAAGGTCATCTGGGTGAGGTCGTTGGTCCCGAAGGAGAAGAAGTCGGCCTCCTCGGCGATCTCTCCGGCCAGGAGGGCCGCCCGGGGCGTCTCGATCATGGTGCCGATCAGGACCTCCAACGACCCCGCTCCCGTCCCCTTGGCCCTCTTGCCCCGGGGAGAAGCCGAGGGTGGCATGGCCGCGGCCTCGGCGGCGGCGATGGCCGACTCGACCCACGAGCGGGCGAGGGCCAGCTCCTGGCGGGAGACCGTCAGCGGGATCATGATCTCCACGATGGGATGACCGCCGGCGGACACCCGGTCCATGGCCGCCTCCATCAGGGCCCGGACCTGCATGGCGTAGAGCCCGGGCTTGATCACGCCGAGGCGGACCCCCCGGGTGCCCAGCATCGGGTTGTACTCGTGCCACGCCAGGGCGGCCTCGTAGAGCCGGTCCTCCTCGGGGGTCAGCCCCTCCGTGGCCTTCTTGACGGCCAGGTCCTCCGTCTTCGGGAGGAACTCGTGCAGCGGCGGGTCGAGGAGCCTGATGGTCACCGGCAGCCCGTCCATGGCCTCGAGGATCTCCTCGAAGTCGGACCGCTGGGCCTGGCGAAGGGCCTCGAGCGCCCGCTCCTCCTCGGCCGGGGTCGAGGCCAGGATCATCTGGCGCACGATGGGCAGACGGTCCTCGGCCAGGAACATGTGCTCGGTGCGGCACAGTCCGATCCCCTCGGCACCGTGCTGTCGCGCGTTGGCGGCATCCGGCCCGTTGTCGGCGTTGGCCCGCACCCCGAGATGGCCGGCCCTGACCTCGTCGGCCCAACCCAGGATGGTCTCGAACTCGGTCGGGGTCTCGCCCTCGGACACTGGGACCCGGCCCAGCATGACCGTCCCGTTGGTGCCGTCCACCGAGATCCAGTCGCCCTCGCTGACCACCGTGTCGCCCACGCTGAACGAGGCGTTCGAGATGCGCAGGGCCTCCGCCCCCACCACGGCCGGCTTGCCCCAACCCCGGGCCACCACGGCGGCGTGGCTGACCAGGCCGCCCCGGGCGGTGAGGATCCCCTCGGCGGCCAGCATTCCGTGGACGTCCTCGGGCGAGGTCTCGCTGCGGACCAGGACCACCGCCTCGCCCCGGAGGGCGGCGGCCTGGGCGTCGTCGGCGGTCAGGTACACCCGGCCCACGGCGGCGCCCGGTGATGCCCCGAGGCCCCGGGCCAGCACCGTGTGCCCGGACCCGGTGAACTGCGGGTGGAGCACCTGCTCGAGGTGCTCGCCGGTGATCCGCTCGAGGGCCTCGGCCCTGGTCAGATGGATGGTCTTCTCCGCCGCCATGTCCACGGCCATCCGAAGCGCGGCCCGGCCGGTCCGCTTGCCCACCCGGGTCTGGAGCATCCAGAGCTTGCCCTGCTCGATGGTGAACTCGGTGTCGCACATGTCCCGGTAGTGGGCCTCGAGGCGGGCGAAGATGGCCAGGAGCTCCCGGTGGATCTCGGGGAATTTCTCCTTGAGGGCCGACAAGGGCTCGGTGTTCCGGATGCCGGCCACGACATCCTCGCCCTGGGCATTGACCAGAAAGTCCCCGTACTCGCCCACGGCCCCGGTGGCCGGGTCACGG
>DASZJN010000280.1:0-10553 GCA_035948045.1 Acidimicrobiales bacterium
TCCGGACGGGCAGGGGAACGGTCCATGCCGTGGACGGCGTGTCGCTCACCGTGGGCCGCGGCCAGACGCTGGGAATCGTCGGCGAGTCCGGTTCGGGCAAGACGGTGCTGGCCCGCTCGATCATGGGGCTCCTCCCCGCCCAGGACGTCATCAAGAGCGGAACGGTGCGCTTCGCCGGCCACGAATTGACGGCTATGACGCCGGAGGAGCTCCGCCAGGTGTGGGGTGCGGAGCTGAGCATGATCTTCCAGGACCCGATGACCGCCCTCAATCCGGTGAAACGGATCGGCCGGCAGATAACCGAGACGCTACGACTCCATCTGAACATGGACCGCTCCGAGGCTGACGCCACTGCGGTCGAGCTCCTGCGCTCGGTGGGCATCCCCTCGCCCGAGGAACGGGTGCGCTGGTACCCGTTCCAGTTGTCGGGGGGCATGCGTCAGCGGGTGATGATCGCCATCGCCCTGGCCTGCGCGCCGCGCCTGGTGATGGCCGACGAACCGACCACCGGTCTGGACGTGACCGTACAGGCCCAGATCCTCGACCTGTTGCGGGAGTTGCAGCGCGAACGGCACATGGCGGTGATCCTGGTCACCCATGACCTGGGCGTGGTGGCCACCCGTGCCGACGACATCGTGGTCATGTACGCGGGCCGCATCGTCGAACAGGCGCCCGCCCACACGCTGTTCAACGACACCCACATGCCGTACACAAGGGCCCTGATGGACTCGATCCCCCGTCTGGCCGATCCGAGCGGAATGCGGCTCCATGCCATCGCCGGGCGACCGCCCGACCTCATCCACCCACCCAAGGGCTGCCGGTTCTCCCCCCGCTGCCCCTACGTGCAGGACAAGTGCCGGGAGAGCGACCCGCCGCTCCGCACCGCCGGCTCCCCCGACCACCTGTTCGCCTGTTGGTTCCCGTTGGTCAACGGGGTATCCACCGCACCCTCCGGCCAGGTCGAAGCAGGACCAGCACCGGTCTCGCCCGGGCCCCGCCCCGTACCCGACAGGTTCCCGGACGCCGTCCCACCCGAAAGGGCTGCGCCGGGCGACGCCGCCGTCAACCCGGAGGCCGGTGTCCAATCCCCATGAGTGATCACTTGACTCACACCGGAGCCGCGGCGCCGTCGGCGGAGGACGTCGTGCTCACCGCCGACAACCTGGTGGTGGAGTTCCGCAGCGGCAAGCGGACCGTGCACGCGGTCTCGGGAGTCTCGTTCGCGGTCAGGCGGGGCGAGACGCTCGGCCTGGTGGGCGAGTCCGGTTGCGGCAAGACGACCACCGGCCGCGCCCTGGTACAGGTGCAGCCCCCGACCTCGGGCCGTGTGGTCTACCAGGGACAGGATCTGGGCCAGCTCTCCCGCCGGAAGCTCCGACAGGTCAGGACGAAGATCCAGATGATCTTCCAAGACCCGATCTCGTCGCTGAATCCGCGACGGCGGGTACGCGACATCGTGGCGGAACCGCTCACCATCTGGAAGCGGGGCACCAAGAAGGAGCGGGCCGCGCAGGTGCGGGACATGCTCGAGGCGGTGGGGATCGACCCGGACGCCGCCGGCGACCGGCGCCCCCAGGAGTTCTCCGGTGGGCAGTGCCAGCGCATCAGTATCGCCCGGGCCCTCATGGCCGATCCCGACCTCCTGATCTGCGATGAGCCGGTCTCGGCCCTCGACGTGTCCGTGCAGGCCCAGATCCTCAATCTGCTGGCGGATCTCAAGGAGAAGTTCGGCCTGACCATGGTCTTCATCGCCCACGACCTGGCCGTGGTCAAGAACGTCAGCGACCGGGTGGCAGTGATGTACCTGGGCAAGCTGGTCGAGGTGGCCGGCTCCGACGATCTCTACCGCGCCGCGGCCCACCCCTATACCGAAGCGCTCCTGGCCTCCATCCCCGAGCCGGATCCGGACCACGCCACCGATCACAAGGCACTGAGCGGCGAGCTTCCCTCCCCGCTCAATCCTCCGTCGGGGTGCCGGTTCCGCACCCGGTGCCCCTACGCCCAGGCTCTCTGCGCGGAGCAGGAGCCGCCTCTGCGCGACATCGCCCCGGGCCATCAGGTGGCCTGCCATTTCCCGCTGGTCGGCGGTTCCGTCGGGGATTCTGCGGCGGCGACGCCGCTGGAAACATCCGGACCGGGACCATCACCTGACCCGGTCCCTGTCGAGATCGACGTCTGACCCCACCGGCGGACCGGCGGGTTCTGCCTCAGGCGTCAGGCGCGGCGGCCGTTGGTGCCTCGGATGCCGGCGCTGACTCTGCCGGCGCTGACTCCGACGGGGTAGCAGCTGCGGGCTCGGGGGTGATGGCCACAGCTGCGGGCTCTTGGGCAGCAGCCGGTGCCGGAACCTCCGCTCCGGGTGGAGTGGGGGCATCGGGGTCGCCGTCGCTGGGCCCGTGCTCGGCGACATAGTCGGCCCAGGCCGCCTGCGCTTCGGTCTCCGGGGTGAATTCGGCCTCGGCGAACTCGAACGGCCCGACATAATTGCCCTCGGCATCGTAGGCGTGTTCGCCGAACGCCTCGCGGTACTCCTCGGACACCTCCCCGCCCTCCGCCGCCTGCTTGATGGAGAGGCTGATGCGTCGGCGTTGGAGGTCGATGTCGATGATCTTGACCCACAGTTCTTCGCCCGGAGTCACCACCTGTTCGGGCAGGTCGACGTGGTGCCCGGCCATCTCCGAGATGTGGACGAGGCCTTCGATACCGTCCCCCACCTGGACAAACGAGCCGAACGGCACCAATTTGGTGATTCGCCCGTAGACCAGCTCGCCCACCTGGTGGGAGTTGGCGAACTCCTGCCACGGGTCGGTCTGGGTGGCCTTGAGGGAGAGGCTGATTCGCTCCTTGGACAGATCCACGTCGAGGACCTCGACGTCGATCTCGTCGCCGACCGACACCACCGACGAGGGATGGTCGACGTGCTTCCACGAGAGCTCGGACACGTGGACCAACCCGTCCATTCCCCCGAGGTCGACGAACGCACCGAAATTGACGACCGAGGACACCACGCCCTTCCGGCGCTCGCCGGGCTTGAGGTTGACCAGGAATTCGCCGCGCTGCTCCTTCTGGGTCTCCTCCAGCCATGCCCGCCGCGACAGGACGACGTTGTTGCGGTTCCGATCGAGCTCGATGATCTTGGCTTCGATGACCCGGCCCACGTAGGGCTGCAGCTCGCGCACCCGGCGCAGCTCCACCAGGGAAGCGGGGAGGAACCCTCGCAGTCCGATGTCCACGATCAGCCCGCCCTTGACCACCTCGATCACCGGCCCGGTGACTACTTCGTCCGACTCCTTCAGCTTCTCGATCGTTCCCCATGCCCGCTCGTACTGGGCCCGCTTCTTGGAGAGGATCAGCCGACCCTCCTTGTCCTCCTTCTGGAGGACGAGCGCCTCGATCGCCTCGCCCAGGGTGACGATCTCCGAAGGGTCCACATCGTTGCGGATGGACAGCTCCCGCACCGGGATGACGCCCTCGGACTTGAAGCCGATGTCCAGGAGCACCTCGTCCCGGTCGATCTTGACGACGGTGCCTTCCACCAGGTCACCGTCCTCGAATTCGACGATGGTCCCGGCCATGGCGTCCTCGAGGGACGCTCCGCCGAGATCGTCTTCGGTGACGGATCGGGGGATGTAGATGCCGTTCTCGTCGAAGGTACCCATCGCCTCGGGCGAGAGCAGGGCGGTGCCGTCGGGCACGACTTGTGTATCGGACATGTAGTAGGTAGCTCGCTTTCCGGACAGGTCCCCCGCGTCCCGTCAGGATCGCGGTGGTGAAGGTAAGGGGCCACACCGTTGTGACCGGGAATCAATCGTACTCCACGGGACCCTGCGTCGAAGCGGGCACCCGGCGGCCCGGCCTGGTCAGGCCCCCTTGGCCTCGGCCCACGACGAGCCCCATGCCATGGCCACTTTCAAGGGGACGACCAGGTCGGCGGCGCCGGTCAGGGCGCGGTCGGTGAGGGAAGCGACCTCGTCGGCCTCGTCGGGAGCGACGTCCACCAGGACCTCGTCATGGACCTGGAGCACCAGATCGGAGGCGAAACCGCCCTCTTCGAGCCCGGCGTCGAGACGGATGAGGGCCACCTTGAACAGGTCGGCGGCCAGGCCTTGGATCCCTGCGTTCATGGCCTGGCGCTCGGCGGCCTGGCGTACCTGGTAGTTGCTGGCGTTCAGATCGGGCAGAGGTCGCCGGCGACCGAATGCCGTCACCGTGTAGCCGGCGATCCGTGCCTCGGCCACCGCCCGCTCCATGTAGGCCCGCACCGACGGGAATCCGTCGAAGAAGGCCTGGAGTATCAGCTGCGCCTCCTCCACCGGGACGGACAGGCGCTGGGAGAGGCCGTAGGCCTCCATCCCGTAGGCCAGGCCGTAGGAGACCATCTTGGCGGTGGAGCGATGGGCGGGGGTGACCTCGTCCCGTTCGACCCCGAACACCCGGGCCGCCACCGTGCGGTGGATGTCCTCGCCGGCCGCGAACGCCGCCGTCAATCCGGGGTCTCCCGACAGGTGGGCGATGGCCCGCAGCTCGACCTGGTCGTAGTCGGCCACCAGCAGCCGCCGCCCGGCCGAGGGAACGAACGCCTCTCGGAACCGGCGACCCTGCTCGGTGCGGACCGGGATGTTGTGGAGATTCGGCCGGTCGGACGACAGGCGCCCGGTGCGGGCCACCGTCTGGCGGAAGGTGGCATGGATGCGACCGTCGGCTGCCACCTCGGCGGCGAGGCTCTCCCCGTAGGTCGACCGGAGCTTCTCCACCTCCCGGTAGCGCAGCAGCACCTCGACAATTGGGTGCTGGTCCTTGAGCAGCTCGAGGGTGCGGGCATCCGTCGAGAAACCCGTCTTGGTCTTGCGGACCGGGACGAGCCCGAGGCGCTCGTAGAGGACCGAGCGGAGCTGTGGCACCGAGTTGACGTTGAAGGGCTCGCCGGCGAGCTCGTGGAGCGTGCCCTCCAACGAAGAGCACTCGTCGGCCAGTCCGGAGGCGATCGATCGCAGCACCTCTTGGTCGACGGGGATGCCCACCACCTCCATACGGGCCAGCACCCGGACCAGGGGCTGCTCGATCTCGGCGTAGAGCCCCTCCTCCCCCACCGCGGCCAGGGCCTCGACCATCGGGGCGCGCAGCCGGGCCAGCACCAGGGCCAGGCGAACGGCCTCCAGGTCCGCCGCATCGAGGTTCGCCCCGTCCCCGGGCGTTCCTCCCGTCGGCTTGTCGGCCGGTCCTTCGGGAGCTGCCTCCAACAGAAAGGTGCCCTGGCCCTTGCCCCCCAGGCCGTCGTCCACCGCGACATTCAGATACAGGGCGGCCAGATCGGTGATGCGGTAGCGGTCGGTCGACGGGTCGAGCAAGTAGGCACCGACGGCGGTGTCCATGGCGAGGGAGGCGATGTCGACACCGAGGGGAAGGAGGGTGCGCATGAGCTCCTTGGCATCGTGGGCGACCACCCCCACTCCGCCCGGGCCCAGCCCGTTGGCCAGAACCTGGAGCACCCGGGGCTCCGATATCAGGTCCGCCGAATCGTCGCCGACCGCTGCGATCTGCACCGCCGGAAGTGACTCCGTCCCGTCGCCCGGCTCGCACGCCATCGACAACCGGGCCAGGGGCGATCGGCCGGGGTCGCCGGACCACTGCGCATGGAGGGCGACGGTCCCGGTCGAGGCACGGGCGCCGTCGAACAGATCTCTCACGGCCTCGACGGCCGCGTCCACGGTGCGCGGGACCACCACGGTGGGAGCGGCCAACCATGGCGGCACCTCGTCGGCCGGTCCGGTAGCCACCGAGGCACCGCCGGCAGCGGTCGGACGGGTAGGCACGTTGCCGAACTCCCCGTCGGCGGACCGGCCGAAGGCACCTTCCTCCATCAGCGAGGAGAACCGGGGCCAGAGAGTGCGCAGCTCGAACTCGGCGAAGACCTCCCGCGCTCGCTCCGGGTCCCACCCACCGAGCCTCAACTGGTCCACGTGGACGTCGAGGGGCACGTCCCGTATCAGGGGGATGATCTCGGCGTTCATGCGAACGCGCTCGGCGTGCTCGACCAGGTTCTGACGAAGTTTGGGCGTGAGGGCATCGAGGTGGGCGTAGAGACCGTCCAGGTCTCCGTACTGGTTGACCAGCTTCGCCGCCGTCTTCTCTCCGACACCCGGGACCCCGGGCAGATTGTCGGATGGATCGCCCCGGAGGGCCGCCAGGACCGGGTACTTCTCCGGTCGCACCCCGGTCCTGGCCACGATGCCGGCCTCGTCGTAGAGGGCGTAGTCGCTCACTCCCCGCCGGTTGTAGAGCACCTGGATGTAGGGGTCCTCGACCAGTTGGTACGAGTCGCGGTCCCCGGTGACGATGATCACCGGGTGTCGCCGGTCGCGTGCCTCGGTGGCCAAGGTGGCCAGCACGTCGTCGGCCTCGAACCCCTCGGCTCCGACCACGGGGATGGACAGTGAGTCGAGGACCTTCCTGATCATCCCGAACTGGGCCGGCAGATCCGGTGGCACCTCGGCCCGTCCCGCCTTGTAGTCGGGGACGATCTCGTCACGGAACGTTCCCCCGGGCAGGTCGAAGGCCACGGCCAAGCCCACCGGCCGGTGATCGCGGACCAGGTTCACCACCATGGAGGCAAACCCGTGGACGGCGTTGGTCACCACGCCGGTGCTGGTGGCCAGTTCGGCCGGAAGGGCGAAGTAGGCCCGGAAGGCCAGCGACATGCCGTCGAGGAGGATCAGCGGTCCGGCCGGTGCCTCGGTCGCTGCGAGATCCCCGCCGCGGCCGTCCGGTGTCTGCGCGTCCTCTGCGGTGTCGGCCATGAACGTGCGGGTCCGGCCTAGGGCGCCAGTGCGCCTTCGAGCACCTGGCGGGCGACGTCGATCATCCGCGACCGGGTTCCCATGGCGTGCTTCTGGATGAAGCCGAATGCGTCCGACTCGGACATCCCCGACCGCTCCATCAGCACGCCCTTGGCCCGGTCGACCAGTCTGCGGGTCTCGAGCTTGTCCTCGGCGCTGGCCCGGGGGTCGACCCCGCCATCGGACGCGGCCTGCTCGGCCTCGGCCTCGATGGCCCATTCCTGTTCGCACCGCGCCATGGCCTGGTTGATGGCCGGGATCAGCTCGATGCGCTGGAACGGCTTGACCAGATAGGCAGCTACACCCGCGTCCCTGGCTTCGTCGATGAGATTCCGTTGGCTGAAGGCGGTGAGGATCAGGACGGCCACCTTGAGGCCCAGGCCTTGAATGGCGCGGGCGGCGGCAAGCCCGTCGGAACCCGGCATCTTGACGTCGAGGATCACCAGGTCCGGTTGGTGGTCGCGGACCAACTCGACCGCTTCGTCGCCGCGACCTGTCTCGCCGACCACGTCATAGCCCTCGTCCAACAGGATCTCCTTGAGATCGAGCCGGATGATGGCCTCATCCTCAGCGATGACCACACGCCTGGTCATGGTGGTTCAGGTCCTTCCAACTCGAGCACCCGCGTCTGGCAGGCGACATGACTGGGACAACTGCCGGAGGCAGCGCCGAACGACGGTCAACCCGGGCCGACCACCAGGCGGTCGAGCAGGTCGGCCTGTCGACGTTCCAGTTCGGCGATCCTGTCCACCAGGGCGGCGCGGGTCTGGGCCAAGACCGTAGCGTGTCTGCTGGCCTCGTCGTACTCCTTGGATGCCAACGGCGTCTCGGCGACCAGGGCCCGCAGACGGGTCTCGTCGGCGATGTCGTTGACGACCACGAGTTGCTCGTCGAGGACCGACAATTCGGTCCGGGCGCGCACCAACCTGTCGTGGGCGTCACTGAGCCGGCGTTCGAGGGTGGTGCGAAGCATGGGGCGGCAATTGTACGCATCACGGAACCATGCCCACGCACGACGTCGGCCACAGGCCGTTGAGCGGCCCCAATGGACGATCGGTCACCGCCGGGGCGCTTCCATGGTGCGATGACGGACGGCGCGCCGAAGGGCCTCGGGGTCCGGGGGCGGGCCCATGCCTGCGCCCTGCGGAGGCGATGCCGACAGTGACCGGGCCGGTCCGGTCCGGAAGAGGCGCAGACCGGTTCCGACGTCGTCTCGGAGGTAGGTGGTGGCCGGGCTCAGGTCACCGGGCCAGGCGAAGCCGGGGAGGGCGGCCAGGGTCGTGTTGACCCCCCGGGCATAGCTGGTCTCGAACATGCCACCCATCCACAGCGGAACACCGGATGCGCCGCACCCGGCGATGACCTCGAGGGCGGTGCCCAGGCCCCCGAGGCGAGCCGGCTTCACGCAGATCACCGAGCACGCCCCCATGGCCAGGGCCGTCTTGACGTCGGCCCGAGAGCCAAGGCTCTCGTCCAGGCACACCGGTGTCGTCATCCGGTCCGCGAGCCGGGCGTGGGCGGCCAGATCCGCCCGGGCGAACGGCTGCTCGATGCAGAGGAGACCGAATCGGTCGAGCCCCATGAGGTGGTCCGCATCCATCTCGGCGTACGACCCGTTGGCATCCACTTGGAGTCGAAGACCGGGGAGGGCCCGCGACACGGCGTCGACGGGGTCGAGATCCCATCCGGGGCCGATCTTCATCTTGACCCGGCTGAAGCCGGCTTCGGCCAGCTCCCGCACCCGTGCCACTAGCGGACCGGTGGTCGGGTACATCCCCACTACCGCCCCGAGCTCGACGATCGCGTGCTCGACCCCGAGCAAGGCGGCCAGCGAACGGTGCTCGGCCCGGAGATGGGCGTCAGCCACCGCCATCTCGAGGGCGGCGAACGCCAGGGGGGCGTCCGGCGCCGCCCGCCGGACACGGCCCAGCGCGTTTGGTCGGGGCAGCCGGGCTGATTCTCCGACCACCTCGAACAGCGCGGGAACCAGTGTCTCTTCCAGCACTCTGAACGAGACCGAGGCGTCCTCCCGGTCGTAGGTGGCGTCGCCCAGCGCCGCGCACTCCCCCCAGCCTTCGACCACCTCGCCGTTGCTCCGCCCGGTCACCTGGACGAACACCACCGGTCGGAGGCCATGGACCGTCCCGGCGGTCACGACGGGCTCCATCAGCGGCAGTTCGGCCACCCAGAGGTGGACAGCGCCGAGGTCGACGGAACCATGGGACCCGACGTCGTCCCACCTCTGGGTCAATCCACCCGTCGTTCCCGTGCCGGCCACCCGCGGAGCCTAGGGTCTCAAGACCCGGATCGGGGCGCTCCGGAGGCGTGGCGATAGGCTGCGCCCCCACCAGCCCGGGTGGCGGAATGGCAGACGCGGTGGACTCAAAATCCACTGTCCGAAAGGGCGTGCGGGTTCGAATCCCGCCCCGGGCACCGTGTGATGTCGCGAGACATCGGAGACCGATGTATCAAGACATCGTAGACCAGGACATTCCGTCAAGGCGTGCGCTGGTAGTCCTTGGTCGGGTCAAGAACGAGGCGTCGCAGTGGTGAGCCGTCCAGGCCGACCACCTCGATGTCGAGACCCGCGACGAGCATGGCCACGCGCCAACCGGCATAGGCACGACCGATGCCGATGTGGTGAAGGCGGCCCCGATGCCGCAGGGTCACCGAGCCGGTCGAGTCCACTTTGTCGAGCCGCAGGCGCCGACCGTCGATCTTGACCAGCGAGGCGGTCGGCTGCGCCTTCTGGCGCGCATCGAAGACCAATCGAGGGGTCTGACGTCCCACACCCCGATGTGGTCGGACGTCGTTGTAGTAGACGACGAAGCGGTCGATGGCGCGCTGGAGTTGCTTCTTGGTCTCGATGCCCTTCTGGGCGCCCAGGAACTTCTTGAGCGTCTGGTGGAATCGCTCGACCTTGCCGCAGGTCTGGGGATGGTAGGGACGTGAGTGCTTGGCCGTGATGCCGAGGGCGAAGAGCTCTTGCTCGACCGCACCCTCGACGCCGTAGCGGGTGCGAGCCGTGAAGATGAGGCCGTTGTCAGTGAGGAACGAGGCCGGATGGCCCCAGATCCCGGCCGATTTGTGCAGGACCCGGACCACGTCGTGGGCCTTGACCACGTGCATCGCCCTGGAGGCCACGCAGACCCTCGAGTGGTCGTCGATGATGTTGAGCACCTCGAACACCTCGCCGTTCGGCAGCGTGACATGGGTCATGTCGGCTTGCCAGCGCTCGTTGGGGAGATCGGCCACGAAACGGGTATAGGAGCTCTTGGGCCGCTTCTTCGGCTGGCGGGTGACAAAGCCCCGGGCCCGGAGCACCCGCCAGATGGTGGGGACCGAGGGCGCTCGGCGATGTCGCTTGCTCAGATGGAAGTGGATGGTGGCCGCACCGGCGTCGAAGCCGGCATCGCTCAGCTCCTTTCGCAGCGTCACGATCTCGTCCTCGTAGAGATCGGCGATCCGAGACGGCGAAGACTTGGGGCGCCGGCTCCGGGGCTCGAGCCCAGCAGGGCCCTCCAGTCGGTAGCGACGGAGCAACTTGAAGAGCCAGCTCGGGCTCACGCCATGGGTCCGGGCCAGCACTTTGATCGGTTTGCCGGTTCGTAGGTGCGTCTCGATCAGAAACCGGCCCATATCCATCGGAGACCCTCCTCAGTAGCGTTCTCCTATGTCTTGACACATCCACGAGAGCGCTGGTCTCCTATGTCTTGA
>DASZJN010000281.1:0-8522 GCA_035948045.1 Acidimicrobiales bacterium
CCATGCTCGGCGACGCCGAGCCCAGCATCGAGGACGGGATCCTCACCCTCCGGGTCGATCTGCGGCCCGACCCTTCTGCGGACGCCTAGCGCCCGGGAGGCCGAGGCTCATCCCCCGTAGCTCATCCGGGTGTCCTCCATGCGGAGGACCTCGGGCGCTTCTCCCCCGGGCACCGTCGGGGTGCTCTCGCCGGCATCGACGACCTCGCCGACGTACAGGACATGGCTGGCGGCGCCCTCGGCCGAGTCGGCGTCCCAATCACAGGTCCGCCGTACCTCGCAGGACAACCATGCCACCGCCGATGTGAGGCATGGGAGCCCTCCGGCCACCTCGTGCACGGGCTCCCCCTGTAGCGAGATCGCGGCCCCATCGGCATCCACCACCACGGCGTCCACCGGCTTGACGAACCGGCGGACCACGGCCCGGTCCTGGCGGGACAGCACACTCACCGAGAACCCGCCACCCGCTTCGATCAACTGACGGGTCACCGCCCCTCGCTCCACCGAGACGGCCACCAACTTGGGTGCGATGGCGATCTGCATCACCCAGTTGCTGGTCATCAGGTTGCGCCGATCACCGGCCCGGCTTCCGACCACGAACAGTCCGGTCGGGAGCGACCACAGCACGCGGCGTCTGAGCCGATCGTACGAGTCGGGATCGCGACCCTCCGGGATGGGGCCGATGGGGCCCTCGACATTCGGCATCCCTAGGCCGGCCCCGGCCGCTCGGTGTGGCGGTGTGTGGACTCGGCCATCGCGGTGCAGGTCAATTCGCAAACGGATCGCCATTACCAGCTGGCGGTCGGGTGGTGGAGGTGGACGGCGCGTGCCCGGTGATCTGCGCGATGCGGTCGATGGCGGCAGTGAGCAACGGCATCAATTTGGACCGTTCGGCGGCCGACCGATGCAGGAGCGAGGTGGTCCCCGACGAGCCGGCAAAGCAGTCGTCACCGGCGGCGGCGGCGTCTTCATAGGCGCGGTTCAGGTCGTCGGTCAACTGCGCGTCGGGAGTCGGCAGGTTGCCGATGGCGGTCTGGGCATCGTTGGTGAACAGGGCACACACCGTCTTGATGGCGGCGGGCGGGTCGTGGCGGGAGAGGGCCAGGTCGATGTTGCGGCTCTCCACCCTGAGGGTGCCGATGGCCGCACCGCCCCCCGCACCGGAGACCCAGGCCGAAACCCGGGCGGCGGGCGGTCCCGATTGGTCTTGGCCGGCGCATCCGGCCAGCACCGACGCCCCGACCACGATGATCGCCAGGGTCAACGCCATCGCTCCTGTCCACCTGGCCAACGCCTTCGGCGGGGGGCGAGCAGTCAACGGGCACTCGCCGGTGCCGGAGCAGGCCCCGTCTCCTCCGAGTCCGGCAGGTCCGGGCCCACTACGCCGGAATGCCCGTCCGATCGGGTCGCCACGACGGGTCCAGCTGGCGCAGGAACTGCCCACAGCGCTCCTCCTCACCGTGCTCGCCGATGGCGCCACACGACGAGCGCAGGCCGTCGAGGCACCGGAGGAATCCCCGGTTGGACTCGTGCTCCCATGTGACCAGCCCCGAGCCCTTCCAACCCGCCGCCCGGAGGGCATCGAGCCCGCGGTGGTAGCCCACCCGGAAGCATGCGTACGCCTCCACGTCATCTCGGGCCAGCGACCCGAGGGCGGCCCAGGCAGCCAGGGACCGCGGCTCCGATCGGACCACATCGGCCACCGCGTGCCGGCGACGCTCGCCGGGCTGGGCCAGGGCCGCCTCGAGCCCTGATCTGACCGCTTCGGACTCCTCGGGCAGAATCGTCTCGGGCAGTCCAGCGCTCAGGCGCACTGGAGACATCTCGGACGGGGATGGTTCTGCGGGGCTCATGGCTGTCAGTGTAGATATCCCCGGCCCTTCCCCGTTTCCCCTGGGTTATCGTCGGCCATGGATAGTTCTGGGGAGATCCGACGCCACCAGATGCGAGAGAACGCATCGGGAGCGCGGAGTGATGCCGGTCACATGGCGCGGGTGATCAGACGGCGAGTGCTGCACGATGTGAAGGCTGTGGCCAACACGTGGGCCCGGGCCAGGACACCAGCACCGACGCCGGCTTCGGTGGTGTTCTTGCGCGGTGGGAACAACGAGGGAGGGGCGCCGTGGCCCGCGTTTCCCCCGCGGGGCTACCTCGGGCAGCTCGAGCCCGCCTTCCAGGCCAAACTGGCCAGCGAGCGGGCGAGCGTGGAGCTCGAGCACTGTTCCTTCTATCACACCGCCTCCTTGTCCAATGGCGACGTGGTGCGGGGCCCGTGGGACCTGCGCGGGGCTGAGTCGGCGTACCTGGGCAACATCAACGTGGCCGGTGACCGGGTGTTGGAGCTCGGGCCGGCCACCGGCGCCCTCACCTACTACATGGAAGATGAGGGAGCAGAGGTCGTGAGCTTTGACATCGGCTTCGACGTCGGGGCGGACATCTTGCCGAAACCCGGAGTCGACGAGCGGGAGCAGCAGATGAGCTTCATGGGCATGGTGGCCCAGGTGCAGAACTCCTGGTGGTATTTGCACAAGGATCGTGGATCTCGTGCCAAGGTCGCCTACGGCAACATCTATGACATGCCCGGCGACCTGGGCACGTTCGACACCTCCGTGTTCGGTGCGATCCTGCTGCATCTTCGTGACCCGTTTCTGGCCCTGCAGCAGGCGGCAGCCCGTACCTCTCGGCGAATCGTCGTGACTGACGCCCTCCAGGACCCAACCCTCAATCGCGACGACAATCTTCTGCGGTTCGCGTCAGCGGGATTCGACAATCTGACCATTTGGTGGACCCTCACCCCCGGGACCGTCCAGCGGATGCTGCGCCATCTGGGGTTCGAGCGCCTGACGACGACATACTCGAGCCATCTCCACTACCTGGCGCACGATATGACCAAAGAGCCTGTCGAGATGGCGATGTTCACCGTGGTCGGCGAGAGGACCCCGTAGCCTGCTGACGTCGATCGGATCCCGTTCCGATCAGGAGAAGCTCACCAGGTGGTAGTCCTTCTTGCCCCGCCGCAGGACCACGTAGCGGCCGGCCACCAGGTCATGGGTACCCACCGTCAGGGCCGCGTCCTCGACCCGGCGGTTGTTCACCGAGACACCACCCTGGCCGACCAGGGTCCGGGCCTGTCCCTTCGAGCGGGCCAGTCCGGTCTCGACCAGCAGGTCCAGGAGGGAGAGCCCCTGCCCGTCCAGCCGGCTCCGGGGCACGATGGTCGAGGGGGCATCGGCGAAGACGTCGAGAAGTGATCGCTCGTCCAGCCCCGACACCTCCTCGCTGAACAGGGCCGCGGCTGCGTGCTCGGCCCGTTCCGTCTCGGATGCCCCGTGGACGAGGGTGCACACCTGGCGGGCCAGCTCGCGTTGGCCCTCCCGCCGCTCGGGACGCTGGGCGGTGGCTTCGTCGAGAGCGAGGATGGCCTCTTGGGGTAGGAACGTGAAATAGCGGAGGTAGCTGCCGACCACCGCATCCTCGCTGCGCAAGAAGAACTGGAAGAGCTGATACGCGCTGGTCCGCCCGGCGTCGAGCCAAACCGTGCCGGACTCGGATTTGCCGAACTTGGTCCCGTCGGCCTTCAGCACCAAGGGAGTGGTCAGACCCCACACTTCCTGGTGGCGCAGCTTCCGGACCAGGTCGATCCCCATGGTGATGTTGCCCCACTGGTCACTTCCACCCATCTGGAGCCGACAGTCGAATTCGTCGTACAGGTGGAGGAAGTCCACGGCCTGCAGCAGCATGTAGGTGAACTCGGTGTAGGAGATGCCCTGGTCGGCTCGCGACAGGCGCGACTTCACCGAGTCCTTGGCCACCATCTGGTTGACGGTGAAGTGTTTGCCGACGTCACGGAGGAAGTCGAACAGGTGCAGTCCGGCGAGCCAGTCGGCATTGTTGAGCAGCAGCGCCCGTGACCCACCCCGGTCGCCACCGAAGTCGATGAACCGCTCCAGTTGCCCGTGGATGCCCTTCAAGTTGGCCTGCAGCTCCTCCTCGGTGAGCAGCTGCCGTTCGTCAGACCTCCCGCCGGGGTCCCCGATGTACCCGGTGCCGCCCCCCGCCACCGCGATGGGACGGTGACCGGCGAGCTGGAGCCGGCGGAGATTGCACACCTGCAACAGGTGACCCACGTGCAGGCTGTCGGCGGTCGGATCGAAGCCGCTGTAGACAGTCAACCGGTCGGAGTCGAGGCGGTCCTCGAGGGCAGGGTCGGTGGTCTGGTGAATGAGTCCGCGAAAGCGGAGGTCCTCGGCGAGCTCGGCCATGGCCTCAGCCTGCCACGTCATCGGGCCGGGGTCGTCCCCGCGACTCGCTGCCCGCCATCGTCGAAGGGCCGCCGGAGCCGGTCCAACGGCTGCCGGTGAAGGGCCGAGGGCTACCATCAGTTCCCGTTCGCGCCCGGACCGACAGCGCGCCGGATGAGTTCGACCATGACGAGGAGCTCGATGCCCAACCCTTACCTCCAAGGAAACTTCGCACCGGTCCACGAGGAGCGCAGTGACGACCACGAGCTCCCGGTGACCGGGGTCATTCCTCCCGACCTGAACGGCCGCCTGCTCCGCAACGGGCCCAATCCAGCGGTCGCCCCCGTGGACGAGGCCGCCTACCACTGGTTCAGCGGTGACGGCATGATCCACTCGATCTCGCTGGCCGACGGCAAGGCCACCGGGTACCGCAACCGCTGGGTGAGGACCCGGGCCCTGGCCGCCAAGCTGGAGACCGCTGCGCCCAAAGGGCCGAGCGAACCGCTCGACGGTCCGGCCAACACCCACGTCATCCGCCACGGGGGCGTCACCCTGGCCCTGGTCGAGTCGGGATTCCCACATGCGGTCTCCCCCGATCTGAGCCGGGCCCGTGTGCACGACTTCGACGGGGGTCTGGCCTCGCCCATGACGGCTCACCCCAAGGTGGACCCCGCCACCGGTGAATTGATCTTCTTCGGGAGCGATGTCTTCGGACCACCATTCCTTCGCTACCACCTCGTCGATGCCGACGGGCTGCTGGTCCGCACCGAGGACATCGACATCCCCCGAGCCACCATGATCCATGACTTCGGGGTCACCTCGACCCGCGCCGTGTTCCTCGACCTTCCGGTCGTCTTCGACCTCGAGCTCGCCGGCCAGGGCCGCTCGCTCCCCTACCGGTGGATGCCGGAGGCCGGGGCCAGGGTGGGAGTGATGCCCCGTTCGGGAGGGAACGCCGACCTCCGCTGGATCGGCATCGACCCGGTCTACGCCTTTCACGTCCTCAATTGCTACGACGACGCCGAGTCGGTGGTGCTGGACGTCATTCGCTACGACCGGGCGTTCGACACCGGACCGGGGGAAGCCATCGCCTCGGCTGTCCCGGCCCTGGCCCGGTGGACCATCAACCTGGCCACCAACCGGGTCTCCGAGCAACAACTCGACGACACCCCCGTCGAGTTCCCGAGGATCGACGCCGCCGTGGCCGGCCTGCCCCACCGCTACGGGTACTGCACCCGCCTAGGGGACCGAGCCGACGAGCCGGCCCAGCACGGATTGGTGAAGTACGACCTCCAACGGGACGAGTCCACCCGCTACGAGCCCGGTGACGGCCGCGCCTCAGGAGAGCCCGTGTTCGTACGGGCTGCGGACGGCGGCGGCGAAGACGAGGGGTGGGTCCTCAGTGTCGTCTATGACGCCACCAGGGACGCCAGCGATCTGGTCATCCTCGACGCCACCTCGTTCGCGGGCCCGCCGGTGGCCACGGTCCACCTCCCGGCCCGCGTGCCCTTCGGCTTCCACGGATCGTGGGTGCCCACGGACTCCTGATCCTGGCCGGTGGGCCTGGTGACACCAGTTTCGCGACGGCCCATGCGAAACTGGTGATCCCGTGGCGGGCGCCCCGGCACCGTTGCCGGTGGATCGTTCCCGATCAGATGCGCCGACACGGCCACCAACTTGGCACCCAGCGACCCACCTCCGCCGCGGTCATCCCGCCCATCCGGACGCTCCTCGGGGAGTCCCACAGGACAGCCGCGCGCCTCGACCCCGGCAGCCTCCGGCCGTCCCGGCGGCAGTCCCCAGTTTCCCGGGCCCATCCTGGGTGGACAGGTGGCGGTCCCGTCGCGACGGGAACGGCGCCGGGCGAAACGGCGGCGGCGGCGGCCCGCGGAGCGGGTCCTGCGCGGCTTCATCGGATTGGTCGTCGTCCTCCTGGTGGTGGCGGGACTGGGGTACGGGTACTTCCGCTACCAATGGAGCAAGGTGGTGTCCAACCCCTGCTCCACCTGTGTGGCCGCAGCCAATGGCCAGCCCTACAACGTGCTCCTCATCGGCTCCGACACGCGGGTTGGGGAGACTGCGGCCCAGGCCCAGCAGTTCGGAGACCAGTCCAACGCCGGGGGGCAACGGAGCGACACCATCAAGATCATTCACGTGGACCCCTCGGCCGGCACCGCGTCCTCGCTCTCCATCCCGCGGGATACCTACGTGACGCTGTCCGGCATGGAGGCGGGCACCCAGCTCTCGAGCCAGAACAAGATCAACTCGGCGTTCGGCAACGGCAACAGCGTCAAGACCGGAGCCGACGCCCTCATCCAGACCATCGAGAACACGTTCGGGATCCCCATCAGTCACTACATCTCCATCAACTTCTTCGGACTGGAGGACGCAGTCAACGCCCTGGGGGGGATCTCGATGGACTTCCCCTACCCGGTGCGGGACCACTACTGCGACCCCTCCACCGGCATCTGCCACAACAACTCGGGTCTCGACGTCCCGGCGACGGGCTGTCAGGTCCTCAGCGGCTCGCAAGCCCTGGCCCTGTCGCGCTCGCGCTACTTCCAGTACTACGCCAACGGCAGATGGGTCTCGGATCCCACATCCGACATCGGGCGGATCCAACGCCAGAACCTGATCATCTCGGCGGCTCTGACCAAGGCCAAGTCCACCTACAACCCGCTCAGACTGAACGCTCTCCTCACCTCGGTGGTCCACGATTTCAGCAAGGACGACGCGCTCAGCCCCAACGATTTGTACGCACTGGCCGAGCGGTACAAGGCCTTCTCCGGTTCACAACTGCTGGCCTACACGCTGCCCACCGTGGGCGCCTCGTCGGCAGCCGGGTCCGTCGAGGTGGTCCAGCCTGATGGGCCCAACGGGGCGGCACAGGTGATCACCCAGTTCCTCGGGGGCCCGATCGGGACGATCACCACCCCCCCGCTCAGCGCCTACGGCAATCCGCTCAGCCTCACGGTGCCGCCGACCACTGCCGCCCCGGCCACCACCGCGCCTCCATCCTCGACGAAACACGCCTCGACCGCCCCGGCTGCTCCCACCATTCCCGCCTACGACCCCCGACCCTGCTAGCGCCCACTAGCCTTCGTCACCCCGGTCGGCCGATCAGACCTCACCCGGTGGCCGGTCCCGATCGCCCCTCAAGACCCTGGTCCACCGCACCCGTGATGGCGGCGTTGATCCGTTGGTGAATGGCGACGTTCTCCGAGCGATCGGGGAGCCGCACCCGGATCAGCGTCGGGCGGCCGCTCGCCAACGAGCCATCCACTGCCTCCTCCAAGTCCGAGCCGCCGGCGTCCGCACCCACCTCGTCCACCGGCCAGCCGAACGAGGCGGCCACGGTGGCGACGTCCGCGGCTTGGGGCGTCCCGAACAGCGTGTCGAACGAGTCCGGATCCAGGGCCGACGCCGCGTCGAGGAACGAGAAGATCCCTCCACCGCCGTTGTCGGCCACCACCACGGTCAATGGAGCGGTGAAGCCGGGGGCGTGCACGAGGGCGGAGACGTCGTGGAGAAAGGCCAGATCGCCGACGAGCGCCACCGTCGGAGCCGAGGAACCGAGGGCTACACCCAGCGCGGTGGACACGACCCCGTCGATCCCGTTCGCCCCCCGGTTGGACAGCACCCTCGGGGGGAGCTCCCGAGGGGCGGCGAACGCCTCGACGTCGCGGATGGGCATCGAGGAGGACACCACCAACGTCGACGCGGCCGGAAGGTGGGCGACCAGGCGGCGAGCCAGCGAGGGCTCGCTGAGCCGGCCGCGGTCCTCCCCGCTTCGGGGCCCCGCCGGTATCCCCAGGGTGTGACCGATGGCCTTCTGGGCGCGGGCTTCGGCGTCCCGCCAGTCGATCATCCAGCCGCTCCGGCCGGCGCTCTCGGGGCCAGTAGGCATCATCCCCTCCAGGCTCCGCGTGGCCTCCACGCAGAAGAGGGAGGGGTCGCATCGGACGAACGCGGCGGTGCTGCGATCGGGATCGGGCCAGCGTCCCCAGGGGTCCACCACCGTGATCTGGGTGCCGGCCTCGGCCGCCGAGGACAGGAACGCATTGACGACCTTGGACGCCCACCGTTCGCCCAGGCACAGCACGGCGTCGGGAGTGTGCGAATGGGCGAACCGCTCGGACCGCAGCAGGCCGTCGGCGGCCCCGACGACCGTGGGGCCGGGCCGGCGCAGTCCCGAGCCCGGATCGGCCAGCAGCGGCCATCCGAGGCCGGCGGACAGGGCGCGCACCGCGGTCGGATCGCCGCACCCGGCGCCGGCCACGAT
>DASZJN010000282.1:0-4766 GCA_035948045.1 Acidimicrobiales bacterium
CGTCACCTGGAACGCCCGGTGCGTCGCCGGCGAGGCGACGACGGTGTGACCCTCATCGAGGTGTTGGTGGCCTTCGTCGTCCTGATGGTCGCCCTCCTCCCCCTGTCGTACCTGTTCACGACCTCGTTGGTCCAGGCCGGGCAGGCCAAGAACCAGCAGACAGCGCTTTCCATCGCCGAGCGGTGGGCCGAGGTCCTCTCCAATGTGTCCCCGCCGGTCAACTGCTTCGGCGAGGTGAACGTCGACCACAGCGCGGTGCCCGTGGGCACCAACGCCGCGGCGACCTCCGTGGCGGCCGCCTCCAACAACCTGACCCTGGCCACCCAGACCACCATCAACGTGGCCTCGACAGCCGGCTTCGCCGCCGCGCCGCAGTCCGCCCTGGTGGCCACCACGACCGGCCTGCAGCTGGTCAACTACACGGCGGTGTCGGCCGGCACCCTGACCGTCCCCCTCAACTCGGGAACCGGCAAGCTCCTGACCGGGTGCCCGGTGACCCAGCCGACGACCTCGGAGACCAGGGGCGCCACGACCTACGCCCTCAGTTCCGAATACGAATGGACCACCGTCCAGAACGCCGGGAGCGGGTCCAAGCCCAATCTGTGCACCTCGGGCACGCCGCAGTTGCTCAAACTGCGGGTGACCGTCTCGTGGGGTCCCAATTCCGACGTGAACAACGTGCAGGACAGCATCATCCTCAACTACCCACTGTCCGGCATCCAGACGCTCGGCTTCATCGCCCTGCAGCTCTCCGGGGACAGCACCGCCAGCGACAGCCAGGCAAACCCGTGGAGCGAGCGGGTACAGGCCCCGCCGGTGACTATCACCAGCAGCTCGGGCACGGCGCTGCAGAACCTCACCATCTATCCCGACAACTACGGGTGCGCCTTCGCCCAAGTGCTCCCGACGCCCGGCACCGGCGCCACCTACACGGTCGCCGTCGCCAACGCCAGCAGCGGGATCCCGGCCGGTTCCACCTACGGCTCGCCGTCGTTCGTGGCCAATGCCACCGGCACGGTCACCGCTCACGTCCTCCAACAGCCCCAGGCCGAATCGCTCTCGGGGGTCACCGTCAACATCGGGGCGGTGACCAAGCTCCCGGCGGCGAACTTCCCGCCCTACGACCAGGGGAGCTCCGCCACCCTCTCCTACCCTTCCTCCAGCGCGGTCGAGGACGGAACGGCGTGCCCGAACGCCGGGCAGATCACCTGCCTCTCCGCCGGGGAGAACAGTGCCGGGGCCGTGCTCACCTGGTCCAATCAGGCCAACTGGTCGACGGTGAGCGTTCCGGTGGCGGCCACCCGCATCGCCTCCATCGCCTGTGCCGGGACCGTCGAGTGCGAGGGGGTCGGGTACCAGCTCACCGGCGGGGTGAGCACACCGGTGATCGTCGATGCCAACCCGTCGGTGCCGTCGGTGGCGGCGGCCAGCACCGGTACGGCTCTGACCGGAGTGACCTCGCTCTCCCAGATCGTGTGCCCGTCGGCGATCAATTGCGTGGCCATCGGCACCACGGCGAGCGGAGCCGCGGTGCTGTCCGACACGATCTCGGGCACCGGAGTGGACGCCTGGTCGGCCGTCACCGTCCCCGCCAGCATCACGGGGTTGACCAGTCTGGTGTGCTCCCCGTCCGGCACCGGCTGCGCCGCCCTGGGGACGAGCAATGTGCCGAGCCCGGGCACCCCGATCGTCCTGTCCGGCGGGTTCGGCGGCACCTGGGCGACGGGGACGACCACCGGATTCACCCTGTCGGCCCTGTCCTCGCTGGCCTGTCCGTCTGACACCAGCTGCATGGCCATGGGCACGGGCAAGATCGGCGTCAACCCGAGTGGGCCCATCGTCATCTCGGGAAGTGCGGCCACCGGCCTCGGAACCGCGGCCCTGTCGTGGACGGCCGACTCCTTCCCCGCCGGCACGACGGTGACCGCCCTCAACCGGCTCGTCTGCCCCCCGCCGACCTCGGCCAAGTGCATCGTGCTCGGTACCGGCAAGATCGGGGCCGGGGCTTCCGGACCCCTGATCATGTACGGGGCCACCACGGCGAGTGCCACCTTGGCCAACGACACCATCCCGGCGGCGGGCAGTGGGGCACTGACCGCGCTGTACCAGGTGACCTGTCCGACGGCCACGACCTGTGTGGTCACCGGTGCCACCCCCTCTGCTCCGGCCATCCTGTCGGGAGCGATGACCGTCGGCGCGGGCACGGCCGACGTCTGGTCCAATGTCACCGTCCCCACACCCGGCGCCGGCACCATCAGCCAGCTCGGTGTCCTGTCGTGCTGGTCGGGAACCTCCTGCGCCATCGCCGCCATCGGCACCGCCTCGGGCACCCCCTCCGCCTTCCTCTTGGCCAGCAGCGGCGGCACGGCCACGGCCAACTGGAGCTCGCCCGCACTGCCGCAGGCCAATGCGGCTGACTACCTGAGCAGCATCGACTGCACCACCTCCGGATCCCCGATCTACTGTTCGGCGGTCGGGGCCAGTCCCACCGGGGCGGTCATCCTCTCGTCGTCCAACGGGCCGACGGGGGCCTGGACGGACCAGACGCCCTCCGGGCTGGCCGGGAATTTCGTGTCCGGGGTCCCGTTGGAGATCCAGAACCCGAGC
Source organism: Acidimicrobiales bacterium (assembly GCA_035948045.1). GTDB lineage: Bacteria > Actinomycetota > Acidimicrobiia > Acidimicrobiales > RAAP-2 > Bog-756. The sequence goes on from DASZJN010000282.1 coordinate 2,608, forward strand.
CTCTCCCCGAACCCCTATGCCAATGTGGTCACCGCCGGGGCTATCCCCAACGTCACCACGCTCCCTGATCTGTACCCGTTCGTCGGCGGCTACGGACTCTTCGCCGGCGACTGCCAGAACGAGCTCCTGAGCGGCAGCTTCAACCAGAGCCAGGTGGCCACGACGCCCGGAGGCTCGACATCGGTCACCGTGCCCCTCGGCCTCCTGTCCGTCGAGGCCTTGCACCTCACCGGGGCCGCCATCGGCCTTCCCTACATGGGGGCGACCTTCCAGCTCACCGCCACCACGGCCGGTGCGGGATGCAACGCCGACACCTACACCCTGCCGACCGCCGGGCCCGACGGCCTCAGCCGGACCGAGGTGCCCTACGGCTCGTACACCCTGACGGTAACCGGCACTTCGCCGGCGGTGTCCATCCCCATCACCGTCGGGAGCGGCTCGGTGGTGGCCAGCGGCGGCACCGTCCTGTTCCCGAGCCCGGTCATCGTGAGCGTCACCTGATGCGTGCACACCGATTCGACCTGCGCGGTGCAGCCGCTAGCGCCGCCGATCCGACACCGCCCCGCACCAGGGGACGGCTGGCCCGGATGGTGGGCCGCGGCCGGCTCGCCGACCGGGACGAGGACGGGCTCACCCTGGTCGAGTTGCTGGTGGCCTTCACCGCCCTGATCGTCCTGTTGACCATTCTCAGCACGGCCCTGACCGCCTACCTCAACGCCGGGACCAATGTCATCTCCTCCTACCAGGCCACCGACCAGCTGCTCCCGAGCTCGATCATCATGCAGCGACTGATCCGGAGCCAGGTCGAACCGGCTCCGACGCCGACGGCGACGCCGTCGCCTCCCACCTGCTCGGCGGCCGCCAACATCCCTTGCCCGGCCTTCCTGAAGGGCAGCGTGGGGACCTACTCGACCACCTTCTACGCCAACATCGGTGACACCAATGGTCCGGGGAAGATCGTCATGTCAGCCCCGACCCCCACCAAGGCCGCCGGCAGCAAGTTCTACTCCACGGTGTTCACGGTGACCCAGTACCCGGCCTGCCCGAACCCTCCATCCAATGCCCTCCCCGGCTGCACCACCTCCACCCCGGCGTGCCCCTTCTCCGTCACCTCCACGGCCCCGTGCAGTTGGTCCACCTCGGGCAAGGTCCTGGTCACCATCAGCGGTGTCGTCAACGGCCAGACCTATCTGACCAACAACACCGCTCCGACCATCTTCACCTACAACACCCTCGATCCCTACTCGTCGGCCTACACGGCGGGGGCGGGGGGCGCCGCCGGCGCCGGGGGGATCCTCCCGGGCTTCAACGCCTGTACGGCCCCCACTCTCGATGTCAACGGCAACCCGACCAGCTCCAACTGTCCCCCGGACATGATCCAGAGCGTGGGGGTCGACCTCCAGGTCGACGTCCAGGGCACGCCGATCCAGGAGAACGCCTTCGTGGTCTACCGACTCTCGTCCGCCTCGTACCTCTACAGCCCGCTGGTCGGTTAGATCCCATGTCCAAGCGCCCACGCCCGTCCCGCCCGTCGACCCTCCGGAGACGCACCGACCGCCACTCGCTGGCGGACCGGGGTCAAGCAGCCCTGGTGGTTGTGGTGGCCTTCGTCATCATGCTCTCGATCTTCGGCGGCGTGATGGTCAACTCGATCGTCAACAACGCCCCCATCCTGGCCCAGGCCTCGATCCAGCGCTATGCCTACCGGGCACTGGCCTCGGGGCTCAACGCCTATCAGAACGCCATCAACGCCAACCCCTACCTGGCCGCCTGCAACTCCGCGGCCAACTACTCGGTCGGCCCGCCGGCCACGGGCAGCCCGCAGTGCGCCGGCCTCAACTACCAGACGTGGAGCGTGGTGCCCGGCACCGACGTCGGCAACGGGGTCATCCCCGAGTACTACAAGTTCGACAACCCCGTGTCGGTCAAGGACGCCACCAGTGCCATCAAGTACCTCGAGGTCCAGATCGTGGGGGCCGCTGGCTTCCCGGGCAAGAACGTCTTCTACTCCACGGTGGCCAGGTTCACCCCACAGAACGGATTCCTGAACGGTGTGTGGTGGTCCAACTACGAATCGTCCGAGTTCCCCACTGGGACTGCAACTGACTGCGACTACTTCTACAACCAGGGTCGGACGCTCAACGGAAATCAGGTGGGCA
>DASZJN010000283.1:0-6785 GCA_035948045.1 Acidimicrobiales bacterium
CGCACCCACCTCGGCCCGTTGCCGGTACCAGTAGTAGCTGTTGATGATGCCGAGCTGGACATGGCCCTGGTTGACCTCGTTGGTCAGGGCCTCGTTGGACGGCAACAGGTTGTCGGCGGCGTTGGCCTTGAGCCCGGCCAGCCAGGCGGCCGCGGCCGCCTTTCCGTAGGTCTTCTCGACAGAGATGACGACGGGGAGGAAGTCGGTCTCGCCCGCGGCCAGTCCGATCTTGCCCTTCCATTTGGGAGCGGCCAGGTCCATAACCGACCTCGGAAGCTGCGAGGGACTGAGCTGGTCTGTGTTGTAGACCATCACGCTGGCCCGGGCGGACACGCCGACCCAGTCACCCTTCGGCGAGCTGAATGCGGCCGGCACGGCGGCGAGCGTGGTCCGGTCCACCGGAGTCAGCAGGCCCTTCTGTTGGAGGAGCTCGAGCGCCGGTGAGTTCTCGGCGTAGACGACATCGGCGGGCGAGGCCTGCCCCTCGGTGATGATCTGGTTGACCAGCACCGACTCGTCGCCGTTGCGCACCTTCACGGTGATGCCGGTCTTCTTCTCGAAGGCGGCGACCAGCGCGCTGGTCGTCTGCGGGTGCTGACCGTTGTAGAGGGTGATGGTCGCCGACCCGTTGGTCGGGGCGGAGGAGGAACTGCACGCCGCGGCCACCACCGCCAGGGCCACCAGCGCCGCGGCCACGCCGGCTCGGGCCGCTCCGGAACGGGCGAGGCCCCGCCGATCCAATGGGTGCTTGGACACGGCCTCGATCACCGACTGCCTCCTCGGACCTGGCCTGGAGCTGGTCGACCACAGCGCCGGGTTCATCGGAATTCACGAATAAGGTTACTTTCACTAAAAATATTAGGTATGCCGAACATTGCTGTCAACCAGGCATTTCACCACGACGGCCACGGCGTAGGCTTCGGTGCGGTGACCGAGCCCGACACCGCAACCCGAGACCGCATGAGGACGCCATGACCGCACCGCCATCACCGTCATCGGGCAGAAGGTCGATGGACGGGAAGACCGTCGTCATCACCGGTGGCAATTCAGGCGTCGGGAAGGCCACTGCGGTGGCCCTGGCCGCCGCCGGCGCCCGGACCGTGATCGCGGCCCGCAGCGAGGCCCGGGGCGCCGAGGCCTTGGCCGACATCCGCCGGGCCAGCGGTTCGGATCTCGTGGACCTGGAGGTGTTCGACCTGGCCGATCTGGCTTCGATCCGCGACGGTGCGGAGCGGATCCTCGAGCGGTGCCCAGAGATCCATGTCCTCGTGAACAACGCCGGGTTGGTGCTGTCCGATCGCTCGGAGACGAAGGACGGGTTCGAGTCCACCTTCGGTACCAATCACCTCGGGCCCTTCTACCTCACCCAACTCCTCAACGATCGTCTGATCGCGTCCGCCCCGGCCCGGGTGGTCAACGTGGCCTCCACGGCCCACCGATCAGCTCGGCACGGCGTGGGCTTCGACGACCTCCAGTCAGAGAGGCGCTACGCGGCCATGAACGCCTACAGCCGGTCCAAGTTGGCCAACATCCTGTTCACCAACGAACTGGCCCGGCGGTTGGCCGGCACCGGGGTGACCGCCAATTCGGTGCATCCGGGCACGGTGGCCAGCGGCTTCGCCCGGGATGAGGATGCCAAGGGTTTCCTGGCCTTCGGGGTCAAAGTGATCAAGCCGTTCATCCTGACGCCGGAAAAGGGGGCGCGGACATCGGTCTATGTGGCATCCTCTCCGGAGGTGGAGGGAGTCACCGGGCACTACTTCGTCCGGTGCAAGCCGAAGACACCCTCGGCGGCGGCCCGGGACATGGAGGCGGCCTCGCGGTTGTGGTCGATCAGCGAGCAGTTGGTGGACGAGGCGACCGGCCGGAGGCGGGGAGCCGTCTGAGCCCGGGGCCTCCGGTGGTCGGGCCGGAGCCAGCGGTCCGCGTGCCCCGGAGACCTCGGTTCTAAGGTGGTTCCGGGAGCGAGCCAGGTTTGGTGCGCTCGAGCGACACGGAGGTCTGCGATGTCTGGTCCAGGGGGAGTGGACGCCTCGCCCGAAGAGCGTGACGTCCTGCGCATCATCGGGAAGTCGTGGGGGTGGGTGCTGTTCTTCGGCATCGTGACCCTGGGCATCGGGGTGGTGGTCACCCTGCACCCGAGGCACAGCATCTACGCATTCGCCATATTCCTCGGGATCTGGCTCTTCGTGGCCGGGCTGTTCCGCATCGTGGTGTCCATTGCCGACCGCGAGGACACCGGCGGCACGCGATGGCTGATGGCCGCTCTCGGCCTGCTGTCGGTGATCGTCGGGATCCTCTTCCTGCGCCATACCAACGAGACCGTCAACACCCTGGCCTTCCTGATCGGGCTGTTCTGGGTCGTGGGTGGGATCATGGAGTTCTTCAGCGCCTACAGCGACTACGGCTCGCCGACCCGCGGGTGGCGGATCGCCATGGGCGTGCTGGCCTTCGCCGCCGGTGTGGTGACCCTGGTGGTGCCCAGCCTGACGGTGACGACCCTGGCCGTGATCATGGGGATCTGGCTCATCATCTACGGACTTCTCGAGATCGCCCTGTCATTCGTGCTGCGGAAGCTGGCTCACTCGTCGGCTCCTGTGGGGGTCCAGCCGGCCTGACCTCCGGACGCCCGGCTACAGGGGTTCGCCTTCACCCAGTTCCGAGACGACCTCGGCGATGGCGTCGGCCTCAGCGGCAGGACTCAACGCCACGCCACCACCGTCGTCGTGCCACAGCTCAGGCACGCGCCAGAGGAGGACGGCCACTCCGGCCACGCAGGCCAGCCCGCCCGACCACACCGCGAACTCCGGACCGCCGATGGCTGCCGCCACCCCGGTCTCGACGTCGCCCAGACGGGGGCCGCCGGCCACCACGGCGAAGAAGGTCCCCGAAAGACGGCCCTGGAGATGCTCGGGCACGGCCCGCTGCTGGACGGCCTGCCGGAACACCGCCGAGATGACGTCGGCCGCGCCGGCCAGAGCCAACAGGGCCAGCCCGATCCAGAGGACGGGCACCACCCCGAACACGGCGATGGCCGATCCCCAGACCACCACGCAGGCGGCGATGGCCCGCCCCTGGTGGCGAACCCGGCTGCACCACCCGGTGAGGAGGGAGCCGATGAGCGCCCCGGCCCCCGGGGCGGCGTACAACAGTCCGACGACACCGGCCCCGCCACCGAAGAGGCCGGTTCCCAAGGCCGGGAAGACGGCCCGGGGCATGCCGAAGATCATGGCGTTGAGATCGATCCAGTAGGTGGCCGAGAGCAGCTTCTCCCGGCGCAGGTGCCGGAACCCCTCGGTCATTGACCGCAGTCCCAATGGGGTGCCACCGCCGCTCGGCACCAACGCCGGCAGCAGCAGGGCGGCGGCCAGGGCCACCACGAAGGTGGCCGCGTCGATGCCGTACACGGCGCTGAGGCCGACGGTGGCGATGAGCACGCCGGCCAGCGCAGGCCCGGCCACCAGGGCCAGCTGTTGATTGGCGGTCTGGAGCGCGATGGCCGCCGTCACGTCCTTCTCCTCCACGAGCATGGGGAGGGCGGCCCGGCGTGCCGGCCAGTCGACCCCCTGGAAGCCGGCGCCCGCCGCGGTGCAGGCGAACAACGGCCACAGGGCGGGACGGGCCAGTGACGCGTTGATGACCAGGCCGCCGACCGCCGAGGCCATGGCGATCTGTGTGAGCACCAGCACCCGCTTCCGGTCCACGGCGTCGGCCAGGGTCCCGCCCCAGAGTGCCCCGGCCAGCAACGGCGGCAGCTGGACCAGGCTGATCAATCCCACCACCAATGTCGAGTGGGTCAGGCTGTAGGCCTGGAAGGACACCGCCACCAGAGTCAGCTGCGATCCCATTCCGGAGACGACCTGGCCGGCCCAGAGCCGGCGGAAGTGGCGATACCGCCGCAGCGGGGTCGTATCCACGACGAAGCGGGCCACCTGTCAACGGTAACGGCTGGCCGGGCCGGCGGGCACCGGCGGCACGCAGCCACGACGTCCAATGACACGCCATTGGTCACGGGGGCCGCTACAATGGAACTCGTGAGGAGCAGGGACACGTCTTCGTCGAAGCACGATCCTCGGCCCGACGAGGACCGGACGGTGGCCGATGACGTCCCGTCTTCCATGGCGGTGTCCATTGCCGGCGTATCGAGGGCATGCAGCAAGGATGCGCTGGTATCCAGCGCTAAGGCAGCCCGGGAGGCACTCTCGACGGAGTAACAGACACCACCAGGGTCTGGGACCGGTCGAGGAGTCGCTTCTTAGGAAGCGGCTCCTTTTTGTTTTCGGCCCGAGGTTCCGGTGCGACCGGTCGTCGCCACCCGCTCGGGCCGGGCACCGACCGTGCACCCGCAGCCGTCGCCCGGTGCAAACGACATCACCCACCCGCGAAAGAATCGATCGAAAGCAGAACACCATGTCTGAACACGAATACAGCTCCGACATCGGTCGCCGAGACGCATCTGCCGGCCGCGCCCAACCCGACTGGGCCACCAAGGCCATCCAGGCCAAGGCCACCGAATGGTCGTCGGACCGCGTGCTCGACCCCGGCGACTCCCATGACAAGGGTGAGGAGTCCCTGTGCGTCGGCGAGGCGGCATGAGCCGCAATCCTCGGTGGCCCGGGTCTCACGACGTGGATCCCAACCTCGTTCCGGCCTAGCGTGGACCGTATGTGCCGCAATATCACCACCCTTCGGGGCCTCGAGCCCCGGGCCACCGTTGAAGAGATCGAGGCTGCCGCCCGGCAGTACGTGCGAAAGGTGAGTGGCGTCCAGGCCACCTCGCCGTCCACCGAGGCCGCCTTCGAGCGTGCTGTTCGAGAGGTGGCGGGGGCGACCACCGAGCTCCTGGCCCAGCTCCCGCCGCGCCGTCAGCCTCCTCCGACCCTCCCGCCGATGCGACGAAAGGCCCTGTCCGCCAGCTGAGGGAGACCGCCGCCGTGGTGGCGCCGGCGGCGAGTTCCGGAACCGTCAGGGTTGGGCGAATCGCCGCACGAAGCTGAGGGTGGTGTCGGCGACCACCCGCCATCCGTGGTCGATGACGAGGGAGTGCCCACGATCCGGGATCTTGACGATCTCGGTCACGCCCGGGTTGCGCTTCTGCTTCTTGAAGGAGGCGTTGGCGATGGCCCACGGCACGGTGTTGTCCTTCTCCCCGTCGATGATCAGCAGCGGCCCGCGAGCGGGATTCTTGGACTTCACCTTCGCCTGGGTCCACGGATTGAGATTGGCGGTGGCGGCCTGGAAGAGCGGCACCCCCGAACCGGGGACGGCGAACGTCGCATACAGCTCCTTCGCCTCGTCCTCGGTCACTGCGTTGGCAAAGGCGAAGCGGAACTGTTCATAGGTGAGGGGCACGGCGCGTCGGTGGTTGGCAGGGTTGCCGAGCACGGGTGACGCTGATTTGAGGGCCGAGAACGGCAGCGGCAGCACTCCCCGGAACGGCGCAGGATCGATCGCCACCGAAACGGCCGAGACACCGCGTCCGGCCAGGATCTGGGTCAGAAGGCCGCCGAAGGAGTGCCCGATCACCGCGGGCTTCTTCGTCAGCCCACCGATCACGTCCTCGACGTGGTCGGCGATCTGACCGATGGACTTGTGCGCCAAGACCTCGGGATGCCGGTTGGCGTCCTCGACGGTGTTGGGGTCGTCGGGCCAACCCGGCGCCAGGGTGGCGTAGCCCGCTTCCTCGAACATCGTCCGCCAGCGATCCCAGCTGTTGGGGAGCAGCCAGAGGCCGTGGACGAACACGACCGGAATGCGTCCGGAGTCGTTGGCTGCCTTGACCTGCTCTGCTTCGTGGTCGGTCACGGACAATTTGTTTGCCTCCTCTGTCGTCCCCTACCGGCTCCCATGTCCGGCACCTGAGACGCTATGCGACCTTCGACCGGCCGTGGACGTGAGGTCAGGAGGGTGGGTCGACGGGGGGAGGGTCCTGGCTCGAGGAGGGGTCCGTCGCTACCGGTTGGCGCATCCTCTGGGCGGCGCGGTCGGCGGCGGCACCATCGCCGGGACCGGCCCGGGCGGCCAGGCGCTCGATCACGGCCGCCCGGTGACGCTCATCGACGTTGCCCCCGTACTTGAACTTGGCCCGGACGGCGTCCACCCCGATGGTGATGGCCCGGATGCTCCGCAGCCTGGCCGCGTGGGCCAGTTCCGGGTCTGCGACGGGCACGTCGGGCTGCAGGGACTCCAGTTGCCTTCGCAGGACGGCGGCCACGACGGCCGGTTCGCTCCCCACCGTGGCCACTCCCTCCAACTGGACGGCGGCGTAGTAGGTGGTCGGGATGCCGAGCATCGGGTCCTCATCGTCGATCGCCTTCCAGGCCGACGGGATGAATGCCCAGTCGCCGGCGACGCTGAGTACCACCCGGGGCTGCTCGGCGAGCGCTTCGAAGATCGGGTTGGGCGCCGCCAGGTGCAAGAAGACGTGATCGTCCTCCAGCACGAACTGCGTGGGGACGACCACGGGAACGTCCCGGCCGCGTCCCGCGGCGACCAGGTGGCCGAACCCCTGGCCCTCGACAAATGTGCGCCATTCCGATTCGCCGAGGCTCCGATCGGGGAGTGGGATGTGCATCGGGTCCTCTCACACGCTGACCGGGGCTGGGAAGTGACCTGCAGGGTAGTGCCCCACGTCCCGAGGTCCGCCGGGTCGCCGCCGGCAACGACTCAGACTGCTCGGGTCCGCCGCCGATCTCAGCTGTACATCAGCGATCCCGGCGTGGTCAGCAATTCGCCCGTCTCGAGCCAGGTCTTGAGGCCGGAGAGGATCATGGGCCAGCCGCCGT
>DASZJN010000284.1:0-2446 GCA_035948045.1 Acidimicrobiales bacterium
ATCTCCCCGCTTCCATCTTCTACGTGAGCAATTGGTGGTACATCTTCCATCACGTCTCCTACTTCGCCCGGTTCGGCCCGCCCTCGCCGCTCGGGCACCTCTGGTCGCTATCCATCGAGGAGCAGTTCTACCTGGTCTGGCCGCTGCTGGTCCTGGTTGGGATGCGGTTCATCCACGCCCGGCGGACCCTCATCGTGCTGACCCTGGCCGTGGCGGCGGCGTCGGCGGCCGGGATGGGCCTCCTGTATGCCTCGTCGCCGAACGGCGATCCCACCCGGGTGTACGACGGCACCGACACCCGCGCCTTCGCCCTTCTGATCGGTGCCGCACTGGCCATGGGCCTGCCCCGCAACCGGGCCTTTGCCCCGATCACCACCGGCGCCGCCCGCCTGCTGAACGTGGTGGGGGGTGCGGCCCTGGTGGGGATCTTCGCCATGTTCTGGCTCACCAACCAGTACGAGCCCTCGCTCTACAAGGGGGGGATGGTGGTGCTCGCCGCGCTCACCGCGCTGGTCATCGGCGTCACCGTCCACCCCGGGTCGGGGCTGCGGTCGATCCTCGGGTGGGAGCCCCTCCGATGGGTGGGTGAGCGCTCCTACGCCATCTACCTCTGGCACTACCCGGTGATCGTCCTGACCACACCGGTCGCTTCCCGCCCCAGTGTCCTGCGGTCGTCCCTCCAGATCGGGGTCACCCTGGCGCTGGCCGCCCTCTCCTGGCGATACGTCGAGGAGCCGGTCCGACACGGCGCCCTGGGCCGCCAGTGGGGACGGGTCCGCCAGCACGACTGGTCCTGGCTCCGCTTGCGACCGTTGGGCTGGCTGGTGGTCGGGGCCGCGTCGCTCAACGCCGTGGTCTGCACCCTCGGCATCGTCGGGTTGGTCGACGCCTCGGCCGCCAACCCCGGACCCCGGGTCACGAGCATCGTCCCCATCGCCAGGCATCACGTGGCTCCGTCCACCACCGTGGCGCCCCCCAACGGGAGCACCACGACCACCACGGCTCCGCCGGCCGGCCAGGGGGTGACCGCGCTCGGGGACTCCATCCTGGTGGACGCCGCCCCCTATCTCCAGACCATGCTGCCCGGTATCGCCATCGACGCCCAGGTCAGCCAGCAGCTCTACCTGGTCCAGAATGCCGTGGCCCAGCTCAAGTCCGAAGGTGTGGTGGGAAACCGGTTGATTCTCGAGCTCGGGACCAACGGCCCCTACTCCGCAGACCAGCTGATGGGCCTGCTCAACTCCCTGGGCCCGATGCAGAGGATCGTGCTGGTGAACACCCGCGTCCCCCAGCCCTGGCAGCAGGAGGTCAACGGGACCATCGCCGCCGTGGCCCAGAACTACCCGAACGCAGTCGTCGTCGACTGGTACGACGCCAGCACGACGTCCCCCCAGTACTTCTATCCCGATGGGGTCCATCTCACTCCCGACGGTGCCAGGTACTACGCGACGCTGCTGGTGCAGGCCCTCGACGCGCCGGGTCCTTCGGCGGGGCACCGACCACCGGCGAACCCGTCCGGCTCGACCACGGCACCTCCCCGCGGTGCGAGGCCCTGAGCCGGCCGCGGTCCCCATCCGCCAGGCCGGTTCGGGCCGGGCATCCGACCCGCCCGCTCACCGGGCGGAGTCGCTCCGGCGAACCGGGCGGAGTCGCTCACACGAGAGGCCACGGGTAGGGCGGGCGACCGCCGGTCGGCTCGGGAAACACCCCGGCGTGGATGAGCATGCGGGCCCGGCCCTGGAGCGCCTCCCGCTCCGACTCCGAGAGCAGCCGGCCCAGCTCGTCGGGGAGGTCGGAGGCCAGGCGCTCGAGGTCGACCAGGATGTCGCCGGGTACCTCGTCTTCGGCGAAATCCCAGATGACCGTACGTAGCTTGGGCTGTCGGTGGAAGCACAACCCATGGTCGATGGCCCAGAGCCGGTCGTCGGGACCCTTGAGCACGTGACCGCTCTTGCGGTCGGCGTTGTTGGCGACGATGTCGAAGGCGCACATGGTCCGGAGCATGGCCTCGTGGCTGCCACTCTCGAACAGCGTGAAGTAGTGCTCGGCGTAGTCGGCCTCGACGAACAGCTGCAGGGATCCGGGCCCGAACGGGCCATCGTGGCGCTCAACCGTGGGGGGGACCATGCCCCAGCCGAGTGCCTCGGACAAGGCGAACGCCGCCACCTCGCGGCGGTAGAGGCCGTCGGGGAAGTCCCACAGCGACTGCTCACCGCGGGCCGGTTTGTAGACCGCGCTGAGGGGCTCGGGGTGACCGCTCTCGAGCGTGACCAGAAAGGTCAGGTTCGAGCTCCACGGCAGGCGCCCGGCCACGGTCAGCTCGCAGCCCCGCAGCTGTTCGGTCGCCGAGTCGAGCCCGGGACCGACATCGGGGTTCCAGCCGATCACACGGCCGGGGGACGGTGGCCGTTGGTCCGCGGGCACTCGTGTCCTGAAGGGTCGAGGG
>DASZJN010000285.1:0-3031 GCA_035948045.1 Acidimicrobiales bacterium
GGGATCCGGCCTACCCGCCGCCCCATCCCATTGCCCGTCGCCGGGCCCGGATCCCGATTCCCGAGCGCTGTGACTTCGAGGGCAACGTCGTGCTCGCCCTCGACGAGATGGCCGTACGGCGGGGCGTGCAGCGCCTCAAGAAACTGGGCGTCGAGTCGATCGCCGTCTGCTTCCTCTTCAGCTTCGTCAACCCTGACCACGAACGGCGGGCCCGCGAGCTCATTCTCGAGGAGTTCCCCGACGTGCGGCATATCTCCCTCTCGCACGAGGTGCTCCCCCGTGCCCCCGAGTTCGAGCGGACCTCCACCACCCTGGTCAACGCCTACGTGGCCCCCAAGATCTCGGCCTACGTCGATCGCCTGGTCGAGCAGTTGCGGGCCTCGGGCTTCGCCGGCCAGATCGTCCTGATGCAATCGAGCGGTGGCGTGATGCCACCCCAATCGGTCAACAAGCGGGCCGTATCGCTGTTGGGGTCGGGGCCCACGGGTGGGGTGATGGCGGCGGCCATCGGCGCCGGTCGCAGCGGGATACGCGATTTCGTCGCCGCCGACATGGGGGGCACGTCGTACGACGTCTGCCTGGTACAGGACAGCCAACCGGCCGTGGCCACCGACTGGAATTGGCGGCACCGCTACTACGTGAACCTGCCCATGGTGGACATCCACTCCGTGGGGGCCGGCGGCGGCTCGATCGCCCGGGTCCGCCAGGGCGCTCTGCTGGTCGGCCCCGACTCCGCCGGCTCGTTCCCCGGACCGGTGTGTTACGGCCGAGGTGGCGAGCTGCCCACCGTGACCGACAGCGACGCCGTGCTCGGCTATCTCCCGAGCAAGGGGTTCGCCGGCGGTCGCATGGAGCTCGATGTCGAGGCCGGGCGGGCCGCCATCGCCCGGGACGTGGCCGAGCCCATGGGGTTGGGCGTCGACGACGCGGCGTGGTCGATCCAGCGCATCGTCAACGCCAACATGGCCAACGCGGTGCGAAAGGTCCTCTCCCAACATGGGGCCGATCCGCGCACGCTCTCGCTGATCGCCTACGGCGGCGGCGGTCCTGTGCATGCCTGGGCCCAGGCTCGCGAGCTTGGCATCGACCGGGTGCTCGTCCCCAAGGCCTCACCGGCCTTCTCCGCCCTGGGCCTGTTGGTCTCCGACTATGTGGTCGACCTCATGCGGGCCTACGTGGTCAAGCTCTCCGACATCGATCTCGCGCGGGTGCGCCAGCTGGCGGCCGAATTGCGGGCCGAGGCCCTTGAGGAACTGGCGCCGGCCAGATTGGGTGAGGGCACCGTGCAGGCGGACCTTTTCGCGCAGATGTGTTACCACGGACAGAACTTCGACATGTCGGTCCCGTTGCCCGAGGGCGAGTCGCTTTCCGAGGACCATCTGCTCGACCTGGCCGATCGCTTCCATCACCAGCACGAGGCCAGCCGGGGCTTCGCCTTCCCGACCCAGCAGCCGCTGGTGCGCGGCATCCGCCTGGTGCACCGGGGGGCCACACCCAAGCCACCGGTGCTGGCCCAGATGGGTACCGTGACCGACGCCGCCGAGGCCCGCACCGGGTCCCGTCCCGTCCACTTCGGCGAGGGGTTCGCCGACGTGTCCACCTATGACGGCGCCGTTCTCGGTGTCGGGGCGGTGATCGAGGGTCCGGCCCTGGTCCAGGAACCGTTCACCGTCGTCGTCCTGGCTCCCGGCGACGTGGCTCGGCTCGACGAGCACGGGAATTACGACATCGCCATCACGCCGTAGGGACCGACCGCCCCGGCTAACGGGGCAACCGCAGTATCCGCCCGGCAATGATGTCGCGCTGGATCTCCGACGTCCCTCCGGCGATGGAGGCGGCGCGGCTCCAGAGCCACTGACGGGGCCACGGCCCGGCCAGGGAGGAGGTCGGGTCGCGCCCGGTGACGGCCAAACCGGTCTCCGAGAGCCGCTGGGTCATGGTGGTCCACATCAGTTTCACCCAGCTGGACTCGGGCCCGGGCTCCTCCCCTCGGCCGAGTCTGGTCAGGGTGCGCAGATTGTGGAGGCGCAGGACCTGAAGGTCGATGTAGGACTGCGCCAGCGCGTCGGACACCACCGGATCCTCGAGCGATCCGTTGGCCTGCGCCTCGTCGAACAGGCGAGCCAGGTACGTCTCGTGCACCACCTGCTCCTTGAAGGGGAAGTTGGTACCCCGTTCATGGGCCAGGGTGGACCCGGCCACCGTCCACCCCTGCCCTTCGCGGCCCACCACGTGTTCCGCCGGGACGAAGACGTCAGAGAGGAAGACTTCGTTGAACTCGCTGTCGCCCGTCATCTGCACCAGGGGCCGGATCTCGATGCCCGGCGCTTTCATGTCGACGATCAGGGCGGTGATGCCCTGCTGACGCACCGCTGCGTCGCCGTCGGTCCGGGCGAGGCAGAGACCCCAGGTGGCGAACTGCGCGTACGACGTCCACACCTTGCGTCCGGTCACCAGGTATCCGCCCTCGACCGGGACCGCCCTGGTGGCCAGGGAGGCCAGATCGCTCCCGGCGTCGGGTTCGCTGAAGAGCTGGCACCAGATCTCCTCGGCCGAGAGGATCGGGGGCAGGTGACGCTGACGCTGGTCCTCGGTGCCGTGGGCCAACAGGGTTGGCCCGACCAGGTTGATGCCCACCCGGTTCACGGGTTGGGGCGCCTGGGAGCGGCCGTACTCGGTCTGGTAGAGCGCCACCTGGACCGGGGTGGCGCTCCGGCCCCCGTACGCCGTCGGCCAGTGCACGCCGACCCACCTGGCCGAGGCCAAGGTGCCCTGCCACTGGCGGCCCCAAGCCACCTCGTCGGCCACGTCGACGAAAGCCGGCACCGGTTCGAGATTGGCCTTGAGCCATTGGCGCAGCGAGCCGGCGAATGCTTCGTCCTCCGGCTTCAGCGCGAGGTCCATGAAGGCCCACTTCCGTTGCCTGACATCGATGTCACGTTAGGGGGGGGTGGAAGTAGGGTGCCCAGGGTGACGGCCCGACTTCGAGCCACTTGGGTGCCGCACCTGGCCCGTCGGTACCGCCGCCCGC
>DASZJN010000286.1:0-4775 GCA_035948045.1 Acidimicrobiales bacterium
GTAGAGACAAACGGCCACCCGCATCGCCCGGTTGCCGATGATGCCCACGAAGACGACTCCGACGATGACTGCCGGAGCGAATGTCCCGTAGCTGTCGGACGTCCCCGCGGCCAGGAGCCCCAGGGCTGCGAGCGCCAGGCAGGTGACTGCGAAGGCGATGGTGGTGTGGGCGGCGGTGCCGGCGCTCCCTTTGGACATGATCGTGAAGAGCACCACCGTGACCACTGCCACCAGGGCACAGGCAATGGCCCCGGCCAGATACCACCAACGGGTGTGGGGGTGGTCGAGAAGGATGACGGCGGCGAGGAGGGGCACGGCGATCGACGCGGCGATCAACCCGGTGGTGGTGCCGTCTCGGGCCTCACGTGGCGTGAGACGGGTCACATCGAAGTTCACCCTGGGGGTATCGGCCGAGGTGGAGCGCTCCTTTACCGCCCGCTTGGTGCCTGGGGCCTCCGGTCGGTGCCAGATGAACGGCTGACGCACACCTCCAGGCACGACTGAGCGGCCTCGGAGGGGCTTGGGCATACTGGACCGGTGACGACCTTCGACGTCGACGGTATCCGTCTCACCCGTGTGCCGTACTTCGATGTGGCCCTCAGCGCCGATGTCATCGGCTTCTCCGCCGCCCAGGCCGGCGCCGTGCCCTGGGCTGTGCCTGACTGGGCCACGGACGAGGGCCAGGTGCTGGTGGGACAGGCGGTGTGGGTGATCCAGTCCGACGGCCAGGCCGTGGTCGTCGACCCCTGTGGCGCGGCCGACGCCTTCCTCCGCTCCGGGCCCGAGGCGATCGGGCACCAAGAGGGAGTGGCCGCCGCCATGTCCGAAGCCGGCCTGCCTGTCGAGTCGATCGACACCGTGGTGCTGAGCCACCTCGATGGCATCGGCATGACCGCAGCCCTCGACGACGGCGGGGGATGGGTACCGCTGTTCGAGAACGCCCGGGTGGTGCTGAGCCGGGACGAGTTGGGCTACGTCACGTCGCACCCGGGTGTCGGGGGATCGGCCGCCCTCGCCTGCCTCATGGACCAGGGAGTGGTTGACGGTGTGATCCCTCCTTGGGTCATGGCCCCCGGAGTGACGTTCGAGCTGACAGGCGGTCACTCACCCGGTCACGGTGTCCTCCGGGTGGGGGATGGAGCGGTCTTCATCGGCCACCTGGCCATCAATCCCCTTCAAGTCGGTGCCGGCGTGATGCCGGGCCAGCACATCGACGCCGACGCGGCATGGGCGGCCCTGGAGCGGGAGTTGCTGTGGGCGTCCGAGCGGGAGGCCCTGGTGATCGGACCGCTGTGGCCGGAGCCCGGTGCCGGGCGGATCTCCGGCCCACCGTGGGTGGTCAAGGCGGCCTGAGCCGCCCGACATCGGTCGGCGTTGGGCGCAGGCCGATGTCCGGGGTCAGCCGTTCCGAAGGAGCCCCTGGGCCGAGGGCCGCCCACCGCGCCGATCCGGCGCCGGGGGTTTGCCGTGGTCGGGAGCCCCTCGTAACCCTCGACCTCGAACCACTCTGCCGGCGCCTCTCGGTGCGCTCGGTGACCATGCGTGGCCCTGCGGCCCAGGAACCTCTTCGGTCATGTCGGTATCGACCGAATTGGCTTCGGGCTTGAACGTGTCGGTCTCCCCAGCCCGCAGGGGACCAGAACCAGAGCCACAACATGGCGGACGCCACGGCGGGATGCAGGGCCGACGAAATGCGGGCCGAGGAGAGTCTCGGAGGGCGCCGGCCAGGTGAGAACCACCCCTGGGTGAGGACTCCTACCCGTGCGTCCCCGCTCCGCTCAGTCGCCCACGGGCATTTCGAGGGCTTCTTTACCGCTGAGCCAGGGCCGGCCGGCGGCGGCCAGGTCGGCCCACTTGTCGAGGCCCTCACCGGTCTGCCCCAGTTCGGCCGGGGTGGGCCCGACCCGCGCCGCCAGGGGTTCGAGGGCCGCGGTATCGAAGTGGTAGCACTCGGCGGCATTGGATCCGAGAATGCGTTGGGTCTCGTCCACCGGGATGTCGGAGAAGGCGTTCTTCAGCCACTCCTTGGTGTGGGGCCAGGTCCCCTCGGGGTGGGGGAAGTCGTTGCCCCACATGAGGTTGCCGATGCCGATCTCGTACCGGCGGGCCAGCTCGCGCCGTCTGGTGTTCGATGCCCCGATGAAGCAATTGCGGTCGAAGTACTCGCTCGGTCGCATGGAGAGGTGCTCGGTGAGCTGCTTTCCCAGCTTCTTCGCCGCATGCTCGCGGTCGTAGACGATGTCTGAGGTCCACAGCAGATCGGGTGCCCAGAAGGCGCCGCATTCGGTGGTGACGAATGCAAGCTCGGGGAACCGTTCGAACGTTCCCGACCACAGCAGGAACCACAGAGGCCGGGTCGACCACCACCGGACCTCGGCAACGTACATGCCCACGTATTCGCCGTAGGACGCTCGATCCGCGGCACCCGAATGCACGTGGACCGGCATCTCGAGCTCCGAACACACCGCCCAGACGGGGTCGTACTTGGCATCGTGATAGGGCTCGTACGGCTGCCACATCGAGGGAATGAGGATCCCGCCGCGCAGGCCGGACTCCCGGGCCCGCTTGATCTCGGCCACGGCGGCGTCGACGTCGAAGATGGGCACGATGGCCACGCCGGCACGGCGGTGCGGGCTCTGGCTGCAGAGCTCGGCCAGCCACCGGTTGTGGGCCCGTGCACCCGCCATCAACAGATCGATGGGAACGTCGGCGGTGGCCCCCAGGCCCGCGCCGAACGGCGCTGACGCTCCCGCCGTCACGGCGTCGGCGTCAGGGAAGATGACTTCGCCGACCACGCCGTCGGCGTCGAGCTCCAGATCGCGGCGGTGGGCATCCCAACCGCCCTGCAGGCCCTCGGCGTTCTCGTGCTCCCACTCCTCGGCGAATTCCTCATTGCGGAGCCCGCGCCCGGCCAGCTCGGCCTCCATGGCCGCCCGCGCCGCCTGGTATTCGTCGAAGGTGTCCCGGAAGGCTGGGTCCAACCACTCGCGGTACTGCTCGTTCGGCAATCCGGCGTGGCAATCGGCGGAGATCACCAGGTAGTTGTTCATTGGGATGCAGCCTCTCTCGATGGGGCGGTCAACCCGGGACCTCCCGCAGGTACGTGGGATTGGTGCGATTGAGCATCGAGTCCGCCCGGGCGCGGATCTGGGCGTCGATCGATGCACTCGGTGCTGAGATCCAGAAGTCGCCCGCCTGCACCCCGCGCACCACCTGGTCCGCCACCTCGGCCGGCTCTGTGTAGTTGACCTCGATGCCGGCCGCCGACATCTGGGCCTCGATGTCCTCGATGGTCGGGTAGGGGGACTGCCTCGGTCGTTCCTTGGCCAGCTCCGGGGGGCGCACCCGCCACGAGCTGAAGATCCCGGTACGCAGCATGTTGGGACCGGGGAAGAGCACCGATGCCCCGATCGCCGACCCGGCGTCCTGGAGCTGGGCGTAGAGGCACTCGGTGAGGGTCACGACCGCCGCCTTGGTCACCGCGTACTGCGGAGTCCCCCGGAGGGGCGACACGCCTCCGTTGCCCGACGAGGTGTTCACGATGTGCCCCTCGGCGCCGGAGGAGATCATGGTGGGCACGAAGGCGTTGATGCCGTGGATCACCCCGTAGACGTTGACGTTGAACGCCCACCGCCAGTCGTTGAGCTCGTGCTCCCAGAGCGCTCCCTCGGCCCCGGCACCGATGCCGGCGTTGTTGCACAGCAGGTGCACGGCGCCGTAGCGCTCCAAGGCCGCGTCGCGCAGCCGCTCCACCGACGCGTAGTCGGCGACGTCGCAGACCACCCCGGTGGCCTCCACGCCTTCGGCCCGGAGCTTCTCGGTCGCCGTGACCAGCGCCCCCTCTTCGACATCGGCCAGGACCACCTTCATCCCCTCGCGGGCGAAGCGCTCGCCCATGGCTCGACCGATGCCCCCGGCACCGCCGGTGACCACTGCCACCCGGCCGGTCAGGTCCCTCATCACCCCTCGCCCACCGGCGAGAGGTCGTCGTACCGCTGATGGACGTAGGGTCGGATCCATTCCCCGGGCACCGTGCCGTGGATCTCGCCTCGTTGGATGCTGCTGCGCTCGGCCAGCGTGATGTCGAGCAGCTGGCGCACGGGGAGATCGGCCACCGGGTCGAAGCGGGACTCGCGCAGGATGACCTGGCCGGTGACCTCCTCGAGCTTCCGGGTCTCCTCGGTCCGGTGGCAGTAGACCAGGGCCGGGTCACTGTCGAACCCCTTGCCGTCGGGGGAAGGGAGGAACTTGAAATAGAAGTCGGTCCTGGTCTCGCTGTCCGGCAAGTCGAGCTGGCGGCCGACCGTGCCGTCGATGGTGACGATCTCGGTCCCCATGCGGGCGAATGTGCCGGTCACCCGGTCACCGTGACGGAGCAGGTCGACCGACCCGAGCTTCTTGGGCTCGCCGAATGTCTCCCGGCCGCCGATGACCGACTGTTCGGTCGTCATGGGCATCAGGAGGGCATAGAAGCCCTCGGTCCCCTCGTGACGGGCGCGTACCGAGAAGCTGCCCGCTCCGAACGTCGGATAGCCGGTGATGTCGACGGTCGCCACTGTGACCTTGACCACGGGATCCGCCCCGGGCTCGATGGGGGGCGGCAGGACGGCGGCGATGACCTCCGGGTCGGTGAGGTAGGTGGCGACGAGGGTGGTGGCCCAGACGTCCACCGACGTCGCCTCCACCTCTCGGTTGCGCAATTGGTCTTCGGATCGTGCTCCGTACCTGACGTTGGCCATGACGCTCCTTTGCGGTTGATCGAACTGACGGGCGAA
>DASZJN010000287.1:0-4891 GCA_035948045.1 Acidimicrobiales bacterium
ATGCGGACCCGGGCGGTGCCGGACGCGGCCAGCGAGGGCGCGTGGATCCTGAGCGGCACCAAATGCTGGATGTCCGGAGTGCGCGAGGCCGACTGGTACACGGTCTTCGCTAAGACCGGCGACCCCGCCTCCCGGGCCCACGACTCGATCACCGCCTTTATCGTGGAACGGGCGTGGGACGGCGTGTCGGTGGGTCGCACCGACCGCAAGATGGGCGTCCACGGTGTCGATACCGGGGAGCTGGTGCTCGACCAGGTACGGGTGCCGGCCGACAACGTGATCGGAGAGGTCGGCGGCTTCCGGCTGGCCATGCTCGGGCTCAACGCCATGCGGCCCATTGTGGCCGCCCGCGGCATCGGCCTGGCCGAGGGCGCCCTCATGTACGCCACTGAGTACGTCAAGCAGCGCGAAGCCTTCGGGGGGACCATCGCCGACCTCCAGGGCATCCAGTGGGAGATCGCCAAGGTGGCGGTGGACATCGAGGCGGCCCGGCTCCTCACCTACCGATCGGCGTGGCTGGCCGACCAGGGCAAGTTCACCAAGGAGTACGTGCCCTTCCTCTCGATGGCCAAGTATTTCGCCACCGAGCTGGCCGTGCGTGCCTCCGGTCTGGCCGTCCAGCTGCTGGGGGCGGCCGGCTACATGGAGGACCATCCGACCGAGCTCTGGTACCGCGACGCCCGGCAGCTGACGATCGTCGAGGGCACCTCCCAGGTGCAGCTGGGGCTGATCGCCCGCGGGGTGCTGGCCCACGACCTGTGGTGGGACTGACCGTGGCCCTGGCCCAGCCGTCGTCGCCCGAGCCGGTCACCTTCGAGTCACTCGGAGGATGGCCCGGCGTGCTCACCGACCTGTTGGCCGGCACCTCGTTGACGGCGGATCAGGCTGAGGTGGTGCTCGGCCAGGTCTTATCGGGTGATGCCGCCCCGACCCAGATCGCCGCCCTGGCCATCGCCTTGCAGGCCAAGGGGGAGTCCGTCGAGGAGATGACGGGATTCGTACGGGCCATGGTCGCCCACGCCGTCCCTCTCGAACTGCCCGCCGGGGTGGAGCTCGTCGACACCTGCGGCACCGGGGGGGACCGTCTGCGCAGCATCAACGTGTCGACCATCGCCGCCCTGGTGGTGGCGGCCACGGGGGCCAAGGTGTGCAAGCACGGGGGACGGGCGTCGTCGTCTGCGGTCGGCGCCGCCGACGTGCTCGAGGCCCTGGGCGTGGTGGCGGACCTGGGTCCGACCGGCGTGGCCCGGTGCATCGACGAGGTGGGCATGGGATTCTGCTTCGCCCCCCGGTTCCATCCGGCCATGCGCTTCGCCGCTCCGGTGCGCAGGGAGCTCGGGATCCCGACGGTGTTCAACTACCTCGGTCCTCTGGCCAACCCCGGTGGGGCCCGGTACCAGGTGATCGGCGTGAGCAATCCCGCCATGGCCGACAAGATGCTCGGGGTGCTGGCCGCCAACGGGGCTCGTCGCGCCATGGTCGTCTACGGGGACGATGGGCTGGACGAGCTGAGCACCACCGGGCCGTCCACCGTCCACGAGCTCATCGCCGACGCGGACGGCCACCACGAGATGTCCCGGTACCGGGTGGATCCCACGCAGTTGGGGTTCCGACCCACGGCCATCGAGGATCTTCGGGGCGGGGACGCCAGGTTCAACGCCGAGGCCATCCGGGACGTCATCGGCGGTCAGCCTTCACCCCATCGCGACATCGCCGTGCTGAATGCCGCCGCCTCTCTCATGGTGGTCGGCCAGGCAGCCGATCTCCCCGCGGGCGTCGTGCTGGCGTGTGAGGCCATCGATGACGGGCGCGCCGAAGCAGTGCTCAATGCGCTGATCCGGGTGTCCCAAGAGGCCTCGGCCGACGAACCTCCCGGGTGATCTCAGGCGGCAGACGGCGCCTGGTCCCCGCCTCCGCGCCCTGACCGACCGTCCCGTTCGGCGTCGGATCGTCCCGGATCGGGTGTGTCCACTGCCTGGCTGCAGAGCACTTCCTCCAATCGGGGGATCCGATGGGCCGACAAGGCCATCCCCAGAGGCGATTCGACCTGGAGGATGCGGACCTGCTCGGCGTGGGCCATGAGCCATTGCGCCACGATGGTCCGTTCGCCGTGACGGTCGTCCCCAGGCGCCTCCCACCTCGAGTCGGGAGCGAGCTCGGAGCCGGATGTCTCGCCCCCTTCGACCAGCAGACCGCCATCGAGCGCAACCGTTCCCTCCCCGTCGATCGCCAGCACGACCAGCCCGGCGCGCCGGAGCGACTCCGCCTGTCGGTGCCGAGCGAGCAAGTGGCGCAGTCCCTCCGCCTCGTCCCGGACCGAGGCCGCCTCCTCGAATCGCTGCTGCCGGGAGAGCTCGGCCAGTCGGTGGCACAGAGGGGCCAACAACTCGATGGGATCGCCGTCGTGCTCCTCTCCGCTCAAGGATCGTTGTCGCCGGTGTCCCCGCCCGTGGGCGGAAGGTCCTGTCGGTCGCGGTTCGGCCGATCCCGTGGCGGTCCCGGAGGCCCGTTGCTGGTTGCCCTGCCGATCGGCCCGGGGGGTCCCCGACCGACGCCGCTTGCCCGGCCGGTTGAAGGGAGGCGACCAGGCGCTGAGCAGCCGCCCCTCGAGCACCGCCGCCGTCAGGGAGCCCGGGCACACCCGGTGGTGTACGGCGTCGAGCTGGTGGAGCAGCCGGCTGACCTTGGGTCGCCTTTCTCCCGAGAAGAGCGAACGGACCCCCTTCCGCAGATCGGTCGCCATGCCCACGAAGAGCACATGCCCGGCAGCATCGGTCAACCAGTAGACGCCGGTGGCGTGGGGGAGGCGGGTGGTCAGTCGGAGCTTGGCGGCATGGGGATGGCCGACCAGCCGGGGCAGATCGAGCAGCTCTTCGAGTCCGAGGGTTCCGAAGGATCCGGCCCGCTCGAGCATGGCATGGAGGAGGTCGGCGGTGGCCAGGACGTCGGTCAGGGCCCGGTGGGAGGGCTGGTGGGGGAGCCGGAGGTTGCACGCCAGGGTGCCCAGCTTGCAGTTGGGCACCAGGTCGCGGACCAGGCGACGGGCCAGCGCCAACGTGTCCACCGTGGCATTGGCCAGCCGCTCCCGGCCCGTGGACATCAGCGCGTGGTCGATGAAGGAGAGGTCGAAGCGGACATTGTGGCCGACGAGGACGGCCCCGCCGACGAACTCGAGCAGCGAGGGGAGCATCTCGCCGACGCGGGGAGCATCGGCGACCATGGCGTCACTGATCCCCGTCAGGGCCGTGATGAACGGAGGGATCCGCTCGTCCGGGCGGACGAAGGTCTGGTAGGTGCCGAGCAGCTCGCCCCCCCGGTACCGGGCGGCGGCGACCTCCGTGAGGGACGAGTTGGCTGGAGAGCCGCCAGTGGTCTCGACGTCGAGCACCACGAAGGTCACCTGGCTCAGCGGTGTGCCGAGGTCGTCGAAGGACCCCGGCCGTGCGGTCTGCATGGCGCCACGATAGCGAACACCTGTTCGATTTCCCCGGATTGGTGCCCCACGCAGGGCCGACTACCGTGTGGCAGGTGCCAACCGAGCCACCGTCAGCGCCTGCCCCTCGGGCCGCCGATCCGGCGTCGAGCGCCGATTCCGGGTCTGCGAGCCCTCATCTGGGCGCCGCCCGGGTGACCAGGTATCGCTGCGCAGCATGCGGCAACCTCACCCGCTTCAACGTCGTGACCCTCCGCCGTACCCGCGCCTTTCACCATTTCTCGGTGGGTGGTGAGCTCTCCGTTGAGGACGTGGAGGTACTCGACGAATCGGCGGAGGAGGTGTCGTGCCGGTGGTGCGGGAATGGAGACGCCGTCGCAATCATCAACGACGGTCCATCGCAGGCGCAGTAGCGCCACCAAGGACGGGGATGGCGCCACCCACGGGTCGCGACGAGACGGGCCGGACCCCGTCCACCTCCTCACAGGGCGGACCGTTGTCCGACCCCGGGTTCGTGGCTGGGCTTCGGCCCATTCCGTCCGGCGCTGTCGGCACGCCGTCGCCTTGGCCCGCCTCCGACATCGTCGGGGTCAGCCCCGCGGGCATCTCGGTCGAAGCCCGCATCGGCCAATTGGGCGGACTGGTCCTGCTGGCATTCCTGACGACACGTTGTGACGGATGTGAGGAGTTCTGGCGGGGGCTCGGAGACGGTGACCGGACGGACCTTCCCGGATCCGTGTCCACCGTCGTTGTGACGAAGGGCCCGGCCACGACCGCCCCGGCTGCGGTCGAGCAGGTTGCCGCTGGCATCACCCGAGTGCCGGTGATCATGAGCGACGAGGCGTGGACCGACTACCGGGTGACGGGGTATCCGTTCTTCGTCCTTGTCGACGCGCCGACTCGCACCGTCGTCGGTGAGACCGTGGGCTTCGGGTGGTCTGACGTCATCTCCATGATTCGAACGGCTGCCGGTTGAACGCGGTCCCTCACGGGCCCGGTTTCCTGGGTTGTCCTCGCCTCGTCGTCAGGTCGAGACCTTTCAATTGCTGTTCTCAATCGCGGTTCGGGATCTCTTGGACTGCCCATTGGTTGCCGTCGGGATCATCGAAGTAGACGAAGAGGCCCCAGGGGAACTCCTGGACCTCGCTGACATCAACTCCCCGGCCGACCAGCTCAGATCGGGCGGCGTTGACGTCGGCGACGACCATCTGCATGCCGCGGACCGACCCCGGGGCGGCCTCCGAAATCCCCTCTCCGATGGTGATGGAACATGCGGACCCGGGTGGGGTCAGCTGCACAAAGCGCATCGTTTCACTCACCCGGTGGTCGTGGTCGGCGTTGAATCCGACCTTCTCGGCGTAGAAGGCCTTGGCTCGATCAACGTCCGAAACCGGGATGGCGACCAATTCGATCTTCCAGTCCATGGGACTCTCCTTCGTCGTTGTAGAAAGGATGGAT
>DASZJN010000288.1:0-5498 GCA_035948045.1 Acidimicrobiales bacterium
TCCGGAAGGTAGGTCTGCGAGAACACGTCCCACATCTGGCCCGGTGGGATCACCGTGCCGCTGTGCTCGGTGATGGCCTGGACCTCTTTGGAGAACTCCACCTGAAGTCGTCGGGGGAGGTCGAGCCCGTGCTCGGCGTCCATCACGTAGGCGACCCCACCTTTGCCGGACTGGCTGTTCACCTGGATGATGGCCTCGTAGGTCCGACCGGTGTGGCTGGGATCGATGGGCAGATAGGGCACCTCCCAATGGTCGTAGTTCTCGCCGATGGCGGCGAACCCCTTCTTGATGGCGTCCTGGTGCGAACCGGAGAAGGCGGTGTAGACCAGGTCGCCGGCGTAGGGGTGGCGAGGGTGGACGGGCATGCGGGTGGCGTACTCGGCCACCCGCCGGACGCGGTCGATGTCGCTGAAGTCGAGGGCGGGGTCGATGCCCTGAGAGAACAGGTTCATGGCCAGGGTCACGATGTCCACGTTGCCGGTCCGCTCACCGTTGCCGAAGAGCGTCCCCTCCACCCGGTCGGCTCCGGCCAGCACGGCCAGCTCGGCCGCGGCCACCGCCGTGCCCCGATCGTTGTGGGGATGAAGGCTGAGGATGATCGAGTCGCGGTTCGTGATGGTCCGGCCGAACCACTCGATGACGTCGGCATACACATTGGGCCCGTACATCTCGACCGTGTTGGGAAGGTTGAGGATGATGGGTCGGTCGGGCGTGGGCTCGATGACCGCCATCACCGCCTCGCAGATCTCGACGGCGAAGTCGGGCTCGGTCCCGGTGAAGCTCTCGGGCGAGTACTCGTAGCGGATCGCGGTCCCGGGCAGCGTCGCCTCCAGCTTCTTGCACAGACGGGCGGCGCTGACGGCGATGTCGACGATGCCGGCCCGGTCGAGGCCGAACACCACCCGACGTTGCAGCTCGGAGGTCGAGTTGTAGAAGTGGACGATGGCCCGGGGTGCGCCGACCAGGGACTCGAAGGTGCGCTCGATCAACTCCTGGCGGCACTGGACCAGCACCTGGATGGTGACGTCCTCAGGGATCAGCCCGTCGTCGACGATCTGGCGTTGGAAGTCGTAGTCCGTCTGGGAGGCGGAGGGGAAGCCCACTTCGATCTCCTTGAACCCGATGTCCACCAGGGTCCGGAACAGCTTCAGCTTGCGCTCGGGGTCCATGGGATCGACCAGGGCCTGGTTCCCGTCCCGCAGGTCCACGCTGGCCCACCGGGGGGCGCGGGTGAACTGGCGGTCGGGCCAGGTCCGATCGGGGAGGGTGAGGGGGAGATGGGGCCGGTAGAGATGGAACGGCATGGGGGAGACGTCACAGGGCATGTCCAGGCGATGGGGGGTCCCACCGTCGGGGTGGCCTGGCGGGACTGGATTGTCGGGTTCGGTGTTCACTGGTGATGCTCCCTTGATGCTTGGACTGTTGGTGAGGCCGCCGCGACTCCGGTTGACCGGTCCGGAGGTCCGAGTCGGAGCAACAAAAAACCCCCTGGCCGTTCGGCTCAGGAGGTTGCGGGCGAACGCGATGTGGCGTTCGCCGTCAGGTAAGAAGCAGCTCGGAGGTTGTGGCGATGTGCATGATCCATCAATGGTGGCAGGCGGCCCTTGATTCGTCAAGCACCACCTGCGTGCCAGCCCAGGGCCACTCCGGCGGCGGCCACCACCGCGGACCGGTCGGCCAGCAGGGAGGTGCGCAGTGGACCCCGGTGGCGCGCCAACCGGAGGCCCTCGAGGGCGCCGCCCATGCGGCGGATCCGTTCGATCATCCGGATCGTCAGGTAGCCGCAGGCCGGGGCCCCCAGTGCCGCGACGAGCCCGACCGTCGGACCGAAGGCCACCCCGAGGATCACGCCGAGCAGGGCGTAGACGACGGTGAAGGAGAAGAAGCATCCCAGCAGCTTCACGGTGGCCCGCATCCCCTCGTTTCGGGGTATCCGGCTCAGGCGCCTGACCAACTCGTAGGGGACGACGTGCACCATCGCTCCCACGGCGGCGAAGGGTGCGGCGCCGATCACCTTGGCCAGGCTCCACAGGAGCGCCCGGCGGAGCCGACCCGATCGGTAACTGGCCATCACCTGGGCATCGCTGAATCCGAGCAGGGCGAGATGTCGCCCGTAGGTGTCATGAGCCTTGCGTAGGGCGTCCAAGGGCCCAACCAGATCCGGCACCGTCTCGGCGTGGGTGAGCGCCTCGGCCAGCTGTTGGCGCCGGGCCAGGCCGACGTCGCGGGGAAGCGCCGTTTCCTCTCGGGCCACGATCTCGGCGATGTCAGCCAGCGCGTCGGCCTCGGCCCACGACGAGTAGTCGGGCACCAGGCGGCGGAGCCGTGCGGCCAGGTCATCGGTGAGCGAGCGCACGGCGCCGTGATCGTCGACCCGATACTCGTCCATCCAACGGCTGACGAGTTCGGGGACACCCACCCGGACCAACGCCCGCGAACGGAATCTCTGCTTCGCGTCGTAGATGAGGCCCACGGCCACCGTCTCGGCGTGGCCCAACCCCGCGGCGGAGGCGCCGAGGGCGATGCGGGCTGCCCCCGTACGGAGCGGCTGCAGTCCCGGCTCGTCGTGGCTGATCCCCTCCGGGAAGACGGCCACCATCCCGCCTCGAGCCAGCAGCCGGTTGGCCACGGCGAAGGCACCGGTGTTCCGCGCCGTGGACACCCCGTCCTGGGCCCGGTGGATGGGCACCACCCCCCCGAGTTTGAGGAACGGCCACAGCACCGGGATGCGAAAGAGCGTGGCCTTGCCCAGAAACCTCGGATAGCGATCCAGGGCCGCCATCAGCAGCAGGCCGTCCACCAGGCCGTTCCGATGGTTGGCGACCAGGACGGTGGGGCGCCCCGACTCCAGGCGCTCGCCGTTTTCGACCTGCACGTGACGAAAGAAGGTGCGGATGAGGATTTTGGCCAGGCCGGCCATGGCCAGGTCCGCCGCCGACCGCATGCGCCCGGCCGGAGCCCGATCGGGCACGGCCCGAGGGCGTTCCGGCGCCGTGGATGCCCGAATCACACCCAGTATTCGGAGCCACGCACCTCTTGGTTGATGGCCGGCCGAGGGCCGGGGGTCAGATGCGTTCGAAGTTGCGAGCCAGCTCCCAGTCGGTGACCACCCGGTTCGAGGTGGCCCACTCCTGTCTGGCGGTGTTCAACAGGTGATAGTGGACCTCGGGACCGAAGGCCTCGGCGGCCACTTCACTCGAAGCCAGGCCGTCGATGGCCTCGGCCAAGGTGGACGGGATGCGGGGCACGTCGACCGCCTTGTAGGCGTTGCCGCTGAAGGCCGGCTCGAGCTCCAGTTCGTGCTCGATGCCCCAGAGACCGCCGGCGATGGCCGCCGCCAGTGCCAGGTAGGGGTTGACGTCGGCACCCGGGATCCGGCTCTCGACCCGACGGCTGGCTCCGGTCCCCACCGTGCGGAACCCGCAGGTCCGGTTGTCCTCGCCCCAGACCACGGCGGTCGGCGCCCACGAGTCCGGGACGTAGCGGCGGTAGGAGTTCACATACGGGGCGAAGCACCAGGCCAGCTGTTGGGCGGCGAAGAGCTGGCCGGCCACGAACTGCCGGCCGAAGGTGGACAGCCCCGACGGAGCAGAATCTCCGTCGGCCGGAGCCATCAGCGGGCTCCCGGTGGTGGCATCCCACAGGCTGGTATGGATGTGGCAGGACGAGCCGGCGCTGTCCATCGACCACTTGGCCATGAACGTGGCGGCCCGACCGAAGCTCGAGGCGATCTCCTTCACGCCGTTCTTGAACACCAGATGGCGGTCGGCGACCTCGAGCGCGTCGCCGTAGGTGATGTTGATCTCGTGCTGCCCCATCCCCGCCTCACCCTTGGAGAACTCGATGGGGATGCCGGCTTCGACCATCTGATTGCGGATGCGCCCGATGATGTACTCCTCGCGCGATGTCTGCAACAGCTGGTAGTCCTCGATGGTGTCGGCATGGGGAGCCAGCTGTTGCCAGTGCTTGCCCGCGGCCTCGGCGAACGAGTCGAGGAAGAGGTAGAACTCGAGCTCGGTGGCGCACTTGACGTCGAGGCCGTGACCCGCGGCCCGCTCGAGCTGGCGGCGCAGGATGCGCCGAGGTGACACCTCGACCGGTTCGCCCTCCAGGGTGAGGAGGTCGCAGAGGACCATGGCGCTGCCCGGCGCCCATGGCAGCGGTCGCACCGTGCGGGGGTCGATCACCGCGTTGAGGTCGCCGTAGCCCGTCTCCCAGTCGGCGAAGCGGTAACCGGGCATCGGTTCCATGTCGATGTCACAGGCCATGAGGTAGTCGCACACCTCGATCCCGTGGTGCTGCACGTGCTCCAGAAAGAAGGTCCCGGTCACCCGCTTGCCGACCGGGCGACCCTGGAGGTCGGGAAAGGCCACCACCACCGTGTCGATATCGCCCGCTTGGATCTGGTGAGGGAGGGTTTCGAGGGTCAGCATCCCAGCACTCTGGCCCAGCCACGGAGCGCCCGTCCAGCGTTACTCCGGTGTGACGTAGGCCGCAGTGATGCCTCCGTCGACCACCAAGGCCGATCCGGTGACGAACGACGCGTCATCCGAGGCCAGGAAGAGCGCCGCCTTGGCGACCTCCTCGGGACGGCCGAAACGCCCCATGGGGATGTGCACCAGGCGACGCTGGCGGCGGGCCGGATCGGCCAGGAGCTCCGCCAGCAACGGCGTCTCGATGGGCCCGGGGCAGATCGAGTTGGCCCTGATCCCCTGGCGGGCGTACTCGACGGCCATCTCGCGGGTCATGGCCAGCACACCGCCTTTGGATGCGGTGTAGGCGATCTGGGCCGTGGCCGCTCCCATCAGGGCGACAAACGAGGCCACGTTGACGATGGAGCCGCCACCCGAGTCGAGCATGGCCGGTAGTGCGGCCCGACAGCCCAGCCAGACGCCCAGCAGGTTGACCTCCATCACCTTCTGCCAGGTGGCCGGGGGGGTGTCGAGGACCCCACCGTCGTCATCGGGGAAGATGCCGGCATTGTTGAACAGCACGTGGAGACCGCCGTAGGTGTCGACCGCAGCGGCGACCATGGCCTCGACCTGGGGCTCGTTGGAGACGTCGACCGTGACCGCCGTGGCCGCCCCACCGGCGGCGACGATGTCGGCGACCGCGGACTCGGCCTGGTCGGCCACCACGTCGGCCACCACCACCTTGGCCCCTTCGGCCGCGAAGAGCGAGGCTGCTACCCGTCCGATCCCGCTGCCGGCTCCGGTGATCACTGCAACCTTGCCGTCGAGTCGTGCCATCGATTGCCTCCATTCGGGTGCTGAACTTGGTTGATCGTTGCATGCGCCCCGTCACGGCGTCGTCATCAACACCGTCACGCCCTTGCCACTCAAAGGAGGGTCGGAGCGCCCACCTGGGCCCACATGATGTCGCAGCATGGCCCGGCTGGAGTCAAGGACCACCCTTGGCGTCGAACCCTTGGCCGGATGCCGCGTGGCCGGTGGAATACTGACACCTGTGCCGCAGGTCTCGAACCGTCCCCTCATCGG
>DASZJN010000289.1:0-1551 GCA_035948045.1 Acidimicrobiales bacterium
GTGGCGGGCCGGGTCAAGTCGGTGCGGGTGCAACCCCGGGCCGGCACCTCCAATCTCGAGTGCGTGCTGGCCGACGAGACCGGCCGGATCCTGCTGGTGTTCCAGGGCCGTCGCCGCATCCCGGGGGTCCAGCCCGGCGCCCGCCTGGTGGTGGAGGGGATGGTGGGCGACTGGGCCCGCCGCCAGGCCATCCTCAACCCCGACTACGAGCTGATCGCGGGTCCGGAGGCCGGTGTTGAGCCGATCTGAGCGGCCCGCCGGTTGGCGGCCGGGTCGGGGCTGGCCACGGGCCGCGGCAGTGCCTTCCTTGCTGAACGCACCCATTTGTCGGTATCTTCTGCCCCCGTTGCCGGATTCTGCGTGCCCTGAGCGCGGCCCGGCGTACGGTCTCGCGGCCGTGGCTTCTGCAGGGGGCGACGTCCCCCGACGTTTGCGGTCAGTCGCGATCGCAGAAGCCCGCAAGCATTCGAACCTAACCACGCAGTACACCGAAGGGAGCCGTACCGATGACCCACCTCCTGGCTGAAGGGGGTTACCAGATCTTCTCGCTCCACAGCACCGAGAAGACCTGGCTGTATTTCGCGCTCCTCTGTGCCGTGGCCTCCATCGCCGTGGCCCTGTACCTGGTGCGGGGCGTACTCGCCGCCGACCAGGGCACTGCCTCGATGAAGGAGATCGCCAAGGCCATCCAGGAGGGGGCCGAGGCCTTCCTGGCCCGTCAGTTCAAGACCATCGGGATCATCATCGTCCCGCTGGCCGTGCTCATCTTCTTCACCGCCACCAAGGTGACCCACGTGAATGCCCTGGGTCAGACCGTGGTGGATCTCACCTTTGCCCAGGCCGGGATCTACCGGGTCATCTGCTTCCTGGCCGGCGCCCTGTGCTCGGGCCTGACCGGCTTCATCGGGATGAGCCTGGCCGTGCGCGGCAACGTCCGCACCGCCGCCGCCGCCCGGGAGGGCAAGATGGCCCCGGCCCTCAAGGTGGCCTACCGGACCGGTGCCATCACCGGCCTCCTGTGCGTGGGCCTCGGCCTGCTCGGCGCCACTGTGATCGTGCTGATCTTCCAGAACACCGCCACCTCGGTGCTCATCGGGTTCGGGTTCGGCGCCTCGCTCCTGGCCCTGTTCATGCGGGTCGGCGGCGGCATCTTCACCAAGGCGGCCGACGTGGGTGCCGACCTGGTGGGCAAGGTGGAGGCGGGCATCCCCGAGGACGACCCCCGCAACGCGGCCACCATCGCCGACAACGTGGGCGACAACGTGGGCGACTGTGCCGGCATGGCCGCCGACCTGTTCGAGTCCTACGTGATCACCATCATCGCCGCCATCATCCTCGGGGTGACCGCCTTCACCTCCATCCACCGGGGCGCCGACGCGGCCAAGACGGTCATCTTCCCCATCGCCATCCCGGCCATCGGGATCCTGGCCACCATCGTCGGAGTGTTCGTCGTACGGGCCAGCAAGAACGACAAGAACGCCATGGCCCCCATCAACCGGGGGGTGTGGACGGCGGCCATCCTCACCATCGCCGGCTCGGCGGTGGTGGCCG